>JAOUMO010000088.1 GCA_029881425.1 Gammaproteobacteria bacterium | reverse complement strand
ATCACGGATATCAGCCAGCTTGATCGCTTCTACGGGACAGACCTGGACACATTGGCCGCACTTTATACAGGCGGCGAGGAACTCTTTTTCTGCCAGCGCACCGGGTGGTCTCAGCCGCAGGGTCGCACCTTTTGCTACCGGATAATAACCCACACTGGCCGCACCAACCAGGCCGGCCGTCAGCGCAACCGAGCGTATAAATTCACGTCGCGCTCGTTCTTTTCGCGTCAATTTTTTTTTGCTATTCTCGTTCATTAGTCGGCCAGTATCTTTGGCTGGCTATCTCGAATCACCAGCTCAGGTGGCGAAAAGGGCGCCAGTCTCTCAAGAAAATCCAGGACCTCCAGCATCGGCGAGCCCCTGAAAAATTCAGCAGCAGGTATATCCATCCAGATCCTGTCCGCATAGGAATAGAATTCATAGGGGGTATCACCTACACCATCTTTATCCTGGTCATAGCCCCTGTAGTCATCCCAGTAATTGCCATCCCACTGATTACGATTTGCGGTATTACCATCACTAACAGCGACCTGGGTTATATTGGCTTTAAAACGGTTGTTAACAAAATTATTTCCTGGCCAGTCATTTAGAAAACGCACACCAATATTATTGAATGCAACCAGGTTGTCTTCCAGCTGGTTGATTGTATCCGGCTGGAAGGGCGAAACATCCAGGTATATGCCGACAGCATTATACAAAAGCATATTACCCTTCAAGGTAACCTCGGATGACTCTTTCAGGCCAATACCAACCCCGGTTGTACCATTGGCATGGGAAATTTTATTGCCTGTGAGCACAACGCTATCGCTGTACATCAAAAATACGCCCACGGAGTTATTCCAGTATTCGTTGTCGGTTACTTTATTGAATTGTGCATACATAAAATGCAGCGCATAGCGGCCACGTGTGGAGCGGTTATTGGCAATGGTGTTGTCTTTTGAATACCAGACCACGGTATCACGTGAATCATGGATATAATTTTCTGTAATTTTGTTGCCAAAGCTATACCAGAGACGCACAGCATCACCACGCAGGCCGAGATCCACGGGCTTTGAACTGATTTCATTACGTCGCACAACATTATATTCAGACTGCTGTAAATCGATACCAAACAGGCAGTCTTCGATTATGTTGTCTTTAATGACATTGAAGTTACCGCGAACCTGTATACCTGAATCCAGGTCATTATGTGATTCACCGGTATTGCGCAATCGCAGGTTTTTTATAACAGCACCATCGGTATCGAGATGGATAACGGAACCATGACCCGATGCATCAATCGTCGCCTTTCCCTGACCATCCAGGATGATGGCTTTTTCGATAGTCACCGGTCCCTGGTAGACACCGGGCTCAAGCAAAATGGTATCGCCTTTTTTCGCTTCATCCAGTCGTTGCTGCAAAGGCAGAAACTCCGCCAATACTAACTGCGGAAGCTGCACCAATAACAAACAGAGCAAGCCACTTCTTACCGTTAATCGTTTCATTATTTACCTGGGGGTCTCAATAAACGCTCGGTTACTATAGTTACTATTTAATAAAATCGGACTCATTTTGAACAACCGTCCTAAACTATTCTATTAATACAATTATCGATCTACTATCGAAGGCACCACATCTCCCTATTCTGAAAATACTGGCTTTATAAACTCTCATCTTCCATCTGTTTTTTGCGCATCACCGCTGCCACGATTAGCATTGCCGAGACAATCAACATCATGAAAAAGCCTGTATGTGGATAGGAGTGTGTCGAAAATTGCGCGACCTTACCCTGGCCGAATACCGTGGGCATAAAGGGTTTTACTGCAAAGGCACCCATATCATTCAGGTTGTGACCGAAGTACCATAACCAGCCCGCGTAGTCAGCGATAAAAAATACGGGCAACAGTATCGGCACTAACACCAGTAGCCAGTAAAAATATTTACTCAGCATATTGCCCACAATTAAAATAATCATCGCGACGATCAGGGCAATAACGATCCCATTGGTCCAATTTTTCAGTGTTTCAACCTTGGGATCTATAACCGCAGCGTCCCTGAAATACATACCCAGGGTATCACGATAACCTTCGGTAACACTCTCTAGACCACTCCAGTCGACTATATCCGAGTCATCCAGGTCCAGCGCGGTTTGAATAGCACTACGATAGCCATCGGATAGCTGCATGACACCACCTTCATTATACATGGTGGTTGTCATCCAGATTGCGATAGCCAGAAATCCTGCGCCCATGGTAATCAACCGGGGCTTTTTCCTGACGATGATAAAACCTAGCAGCATAACGCCAAGGAAGGACACCAGGAACTGTGACAGGACACGCTCTATCGGACCACCACTGGCAATGGGGTACATGCCCACGTAGTGATTGATGGTATCCATTTCATGTACACAGTTTAGCGCTTCTTCAATAATAACTTCTTTACTTTCCACCAGGCTACAGCCGTTAAAAACACCATCAAAATGAAAGTGAATACGAATGCCGTCAGGAAAGGCCTCGGGTGGATAATTGGGCGCCTTGAGCGATACCCACCAGATAGGCGTGAAATACATTACAGCCAGCATTACCAACGATGTAATTACCAGGCCGGTAATTACCATTGAACGCTTTTGATCATTGATATTGCTCATGAAAAACCCCGAAGAATTTATTGCATCAGGGGCCAGGTTATTACGTCATAACCTGCCCCCCTTTGCTGAGGAGTTTATACGCTATTCATGCAGCGATAAATAGCGAAGGATACCTTAACCTGGTTATAACTTAATCAAAGTCCGGATTTTTCCAGTCTTTTGATGGGGCCAGGTCTTTTTTATCGACTTTGATACGTGAGACGTAGTTGATTACCATCTGCATATCTTTATCGCTAAAGGCCTTGATCTGTTTCACCATATCGGGATTGGCATTGCGACGTTTGCCGTCTCTAATCCATTCAAACTGGCGTAACATATATTTGTAATGCTGGCCTTCGATGCGAGGATAAAATTTTACCTTATCGCCCTGGCCATGATCACCATGACACTTCACACAGTTATCGTCATACAGCTTCTTACCCTGGGTGAATTCAGCAGTACCTTCTGCCCATTGCCCCTTGCCGTTATCGGGATTCATTGGCAATGTGGAGATATATTCCACTACGTCTGCCAGCGCCTGTGCATCACCAATCGATTCAGGCAAAGCAAAGGGATACATGGTGGGATTATCACGATTACGTTCACGGATATCCGCCAGCTGTTTTATCAGTACCGCACGATACTGACCGGCCAGCTGTGGGAAGGTGCCGTCCTCGGTGCCCCAACCTTCGGGATAATGACAGGCCGAACACACCTCATACACCTCACGACCATTTTCCAGGTCCGGGGTTAGGTGCATGGCCTCGTCTTTTTCACCACCGCCTTCATTCCAGGCAAATGCACTGGTCGACATCATTATACTGAGTCCCGCAATAACCAGGCCCGATGCTAATTTACTCTTAAATTTCATTCTGTTGTCTCCAAAGCTCTATACTGTTCATAGCTAAATTAGCTATAAACCCGATATGGGCGTGATTCTTTCAATCTATGCCGCTTTCTTCCTTGATATTTATCAATGTGACCAATTATGGTTTCAATGTTGCCAGATAATCAGAAATAGCTTTCATTTCGTCATCATTCACCATGTGCATAATACCCTTCATGGCTGCTGTCATGCCGTTATTACGCTTGCCGCTCTTGATATCTTTAAGCTGCTGCAGCAAATATGCTGAATTCTGGCCTGCCAGCTTGGGATACATGGGCATGATGGGGGATTTTGCATCCTTACCATGACACGCAGTACAGCCGCCTTTCTGTGGGTTTTTGAACAATGCGGCACCATCGAGTGCCTGGGCTGAACCCATAGCTGTTGATAAACATACGGCTGCAATACTTAAAATTAGTTTTTTACTCATGTTTCTCTGCTCCTAAAGCAAAAATCGATTATTAATCACCTATTAATAATCTGGAAATTATATCTCTGTAATGAAACAGGGGGAGCCGAAGCTCCCCCTGCCTTAACGCTTAGTAGGATTACTATTTAACTTTCTTGGCACCATTCTGCTCAAGATAGGTCTTGGCTCTCAGGCCCAGATCGGCGGTTTTAACCTGGTACTGCCACCACTGGTTAGCCCAGAGCATAGCGTTCTGGTAATCACCTTTTGCAGCGGCTGCTTCAGATTTTTTCTTCGCCTCTTCAGCAAAACCTAACTGGTCAGTTGCATCTTCTACCAGTGCCACCACGGTCTTGAAGTCCTGGTAGTTATGGCTGGTAATAAAGGCAACTACACCATCAATAACAGCCTGGGTCGCAACGTTAGTCTTAACCTGCTTGTCGTAATCAGCCTGGGTGTAGCTCACACCCACCTGCGCAGCGCCGGCTTTGGCTTTATAACCTTTAGGTTTAACTAACAGGTAACCCTGCATTTCAAGATGCAGTGCTGAGCAGAACTCTGTGCAGTAATAAGGGAAGACGCCTTCTCTCTCTGCAATGAATCGTGCTGTCGCTGTTTTACCTGGCTCCAGAGAGAGCTGTACATTCTGACCATACAGGGCAAAACCATGTACTTCGTCTTCTGCACGTTCCAGGTTAGTGAGATGGATAATCACTTCATCACCCACTTCGGCCTCAATCGTTTCAGGCGTGATGTGTGAACGAATCGTGGTACCAAATACCTCAACCTTACCCGGTGTTGTCACTGTCTTCTCGCGGCCCGCACGGGTCTTGAAAGGTGAACGTGTATCGGTACGGCTGTTCCAACCGGACTTATAACGGTTATGGGGTTTCAGCTTATCGGCCTTGATTGCAACTGCGTAATGGGGTTCGCCCAGTGGCAGTGGCATATCATACAGCAGGCTCATTTTATCGCCGCTGATATCAATCAACTGGTGGTTCTGCGGATGCAGGGGGCCAACCGGGTTGAAACGATCGATCGCCAGTTTATTCAGCGATACCAGGTATTTACCATCGGGTGATTTACTATCGCCTTCCATAGTCATCAAGTGACCAATGTTGTAGTGGATAGAAATTTTGTCGAGGATCTTACCTTCACAGTAATTCCACTTGCCCACCATTGAGTCCACATAAAGCGAGGTATAAGCCACACAGCTCTTTGAGTCAAACTGTGTATGCAATGGCCCCAGGCCTAGCTCCAACTGCTTATGCACGGCATCTTTCAGTGCAATGATTGGAATACCATAGGGATCCTTACCTTCAAACTTCTTGTTCTTTACTGCGTCCATCAGCTTATCGAAGCTGTATACCGTGGTATGGCTATCCAGCTTACCGGATACCACGATGTATTTACCATCTGGCGTGACATCAGCACCATGGGGACTCTTGGGCTCAGGCACCAGGAACAGCACGCCTTCTTTAACCGCTGTTTCAATGGTGAGCACATTCGCGCCATTGATTTTTGTTGCCTTACCGGCAGCCACGAGTTCTGCAGCTTTCTTCCAGTTCACCATGTGCATGAAGTCGGTATCTTTTGCCGAACAACCGGCCTCGTATGGCGGACGACCCTTTTCGATACCACCCACATACCGCTCTGAACAGAAGGAGTTAGTGAATGACCAGCCATCGGATGGGCCCTTACCAAAGTCAGACAAATCCTGGCTATAAGGAGGCGCCATTACCGTAAATGAGTTTTTCTCATCGATACGGCCTGCTTTCTTATCAAACTTCCAGTAGGTCATACCACCACGGTATTTCTCGTTAAATTCTTCCAGGGGTACAAACTTGTTCTCAAACGGCGTCGCATACTGTGCTGCCGTTATAACATAATCGGTATTTTCCGAAACAAAGGCACCACCATGCTGTGACTTGAATAGTGGATTAACCACGATCTGCTTGGTTTCAAAGTCATGCAGGTCGATTACCGCGACGCGGGGATTGGCCTTGTCATTGATAAATAACCAGCGACCATCATACTCACCATTGGTTTCAGATATGGCCGGGTGATGGGTATCACCAAAATTGATTTCCTTGCCATGGATATTACCCTGACGTAATACTGATTTTGACTCTTCATCAAAACCATAACCCTGCCATGGCTCCGGTGTAAACACACCGATATACTTCAAAATACGCATGGAAGGGATACCATACACAATCACCTGGCCACTCTGGCCACCGGAACTGAATACGATATATTCATCCCTGCCACCCGTCGGCGTGTATGTCTTAGCTGCTGCTAATAAGTCTTTTTGTGTTAAACCACGATCTTTCATGACCTGGTCCAACGATGTGGCTGAATTTGCACTGGTAGTTATTGTCAGACCGAGTCCCAGGCCTGCCAATAACGATAGTGCCCGCTTGGCGTTTGTTTTCATTATTCTCTCCTATGCGTGGCAATCGCATATTTTTTTCGAAATATTTCAGGTTTATAACTATGAGGCCTTAGCCTATTAGCAACATTGATAAGGGTCAATTTGTGTGGCATATCACACAGCTTGATCGAGCCAACTCACCTACTTTAGTCGATAAAATGGACAATTGTTACCTGGCACACAAATAAGCCATGGATTTCATCTGGCGTGAAAGGGAGCTTTGAGTTTTTTTGACTTATATCAAACATTATCAGACACGGATTACCGGATACGGATTATTTTAGGCGTACTTTTTTTGTAAGCCGGCATACTCATACCCAGGCCGGCATTAATATAGGTAGGATCCGCGACAATATATTTTTTGCCATTATACATAACAGCATCGCCCTTCACTGCCGTCTTTAAATTAACCGCTGTAGCGATATGACCGGGATAATCCAGCCCAACAACATCAAGTCCCAGTAACTGTCGTACCAGCCAGGCAAATAAAATTGAACGATCTTCACAATCCGAATAGGGGTAGGATACTGTTTCTTCGATGAATAAATAATTCTCCTGGCCAAATTGCTGTTGATCAGTTTGATAACTGAACGCCGTTTGTACAAAGCGAAGCAATAGATTCACCGCCTCTTCTTCAGCCAGGCCTTCTATTAATCGCTGTAACTGCGACAAGATTGCAGATGATGTCTGCTTATAAACGGGCGTTTCAAAATACAGGCCTATATCAAGCTGCGGGTAGGTATTCATAAAGGCTACAGTGTTAACGTCATAGTCCACTGAAACACTGTACTTTTCTTTTCTAAAAGTGAATTCTAACTGGCGCACCTGCAACTCAGGCCGTGTTTTGAGCGGCCGTATTAAACGCATGTCGAGTGCTTTTGCTGCAGCGGGATAATGCCCACTATAAGTATAGATATTGCCTGGCATGGTTATTTTATTATCGAGCTGCAAGACGTAATATCTGTCACCATCAAAATTAAAATATTTTGATGCATATATAATATGCTTTGACGCAGCCAGTAAATAGACACGTTGTTCGTCATAGCCTACCCTAACCTGGTAACCCAGCTTACTTAGCACAAACCAGCTAAATAATATTTTTTCATTTTGTTGCCCGCCATAAATTTTATCAGACAGTACTTTTACCAGGTAAATATATGACCAGTCATTAAGGCCCAGCTCTACATGCCTGTCCTGTAATTGTTTCAACAGGGGTTGATAGTCCGTTTTACTTAAGCCGGACCAGTACTCACTTATCGAGCTTTTATCTGGACGACGATCAAGTGACTGCCTGCTTTTACCGTCATAACCAAATTCAAGGGCATGCCCGAAAAAGATTATTTTCAGGCTGGACTGGTTGTCTATCTTCTTTCCTGTTTCCGGCATCACGGACAGTACAGGCTCAGGGATGGAATCTACAGCCGGTATTATTTCAACTGGCTCCCGCAGGGGGGGGCGCATTATTGTTACGGGAGGTGCTTTGCCAATGATTTTACCGGGCTTATCAGCTACGGCTGGCACAGGGATTTTTACAACAGGCATACGTACTGGCTTGGGGGCCCTATCTCGCTGCAGGCCCTGATAAACTTTCATTTCCTTCCATTGAAGCCTGAGAAATTCTGTAAAGGCCTTATCCTGTGCATCCCGGTATTGGCCATAGGCATCTATCTCATCTTTCATCCAGCCATCAAATTCTGACTGTTGATTTGCAAACAGGTGCTGGCTAAGTGCTATTCCACATAACACCAGACTATATTGCAGTACCTGTTTTAGTGACATCGGCTTTTGTCTGTAACGATTCAAAAAAAAGCCGGGCCAGGCCCGGCTTCGAATCCACTAATTTAGTCGGTCATATTTACAATTTCTGATGCCAGCTCATCCTGGCCTTTTTTCGCTTTAAACTGTTGCCATAATGCATTTTCATTTTTCATACTGGTCTTCAGCGCCTGTTCACTGGCGCTTTTTATACTGGCGCTATCCATGCCCATTAATACATAAAGACTACCTTTGGGGCTTGTACGCGTATGGATGATACGTGAGCCGACCAGTGTTTCCCTGGTGATCTGCTTGGTTACAGAGGTCATGACTTTATCCACGGTCTCGGCATCGGCTGCACCCGTCGCCTCGACATACTGCTTGATCATATTCCTAACTTCAACCTGCATTCTCTGCGCAAGTTGCACACGTGCTGAGGTCGCCGCCATCTGCTTCATGAAATCATGGCCTGCGCCGGATTTCTCAGCTGTACCAATTGCCGAAACCTCAACACCCTCAACAGGCTGATCACAGATCCAGGCAGGTGCTGCACTGCCGGGTGCATCAGGAAAAACACAATTAGCAGCATCCGGTTTAGTATCCCCACAACCCGTCAGGGCCAATGCTGTTACAGCAGTTAACAGGCATGCCATTTTATTCATGATAATTTCTCCACCTTGTAATATATTCTGTTGGGCCAGTATACCTGTCCCTGGCCTCTATATTAAGCCAGCCCGTTATTATGGGCCGGCTTAATTATAGTAATATGATAAACATCACAATCTCTAAACATTCATTACGCACGAGCAGTCATCGATTAAAATCAATCGCTCCGGCAAGATGATATCACACATTGGTTTCGACCATTCTTCTTGGCCTTGTAGAGTGCCTTGTCCGCACGCTCAAATACCTGCTGCAGGCTGTCTCCCTCACGGAAACAACTCACACCGCAGGATATGGTAATAGGCACCGATTTTCCATGGAAATGAAAACCGCAACTGGCTATTTTTTCACGTAGCTCATTAATTACCCTCAGGGTCTCTTCCTCGCGCGTGCCAACCAGCAACATAACGAATTCTTCACCACCGTAACGTGCGAAAAAATCTGTTGTACGAATTCGGTCATTAAGTAATTGCGCTATGGTTTTTAAGACCTTATCACCCGCTTTATGTCCATACACATCATTTACTTTTTTGAAATAATCCACATCCCATACGGCAACACTCAAGGGTTCACCAAACCGTTTCCATCGC
>JAOUMO010000087.1 GCA_029881425.1 Gammaproteobacteria bacterium | reverse complement strand
TTTACGTCGCAGGACTTCCGGGTCCATACCGGCACCATCATCCTCGATAGAAAGGAGAATATGATCCCCTTCCTGGGTTGCCGATAAATTCACCGTACCTTCACGGGGTTTACCTTTTTTCTCCCGCACATCCGGTGCCTCTATACCGTGATCGACCGCATTACGTACCAGATGCACCAGCGGATCGGCCAGTGCCTCGACCAGGTTTTTATCCAGGTCGGTTTCTTCGCCCATCATTTCCAGTTTGATTTCTTTATTAATCTGGCGGGATAAATCACGTACCACGCGAGGAAAACGACCAAAAACTTTTTTGATCGGTTGCATGCGGGTTTTCATCACCGAGGTTTGCAGGTCAGACGTCACCATGCCCAGGTTAGTTATAGCCTGGGTTAACTGCCCCTCGCCAAGGGTAGAGCGCAGGTTTTGTAAACGATTACGTACCAGTACCAGCTCACCAACCAGGTTCATAATTTCATCGAGCCGTTCGGTATCAACACGCACCGATGTCTCTGCTGCTGGCTTGGCTGCCGGTTTGGCTACTTCCTTGACGGGTGCTGCTGGTTTGCCCGGCGCTGCTGCTTTGGCTACAGGTGCTGCGGCCGCTTTTTTAACAGCCGGTTTGTCGGCCTCTGGCTGTTTTGCCTTTGCACTTGCACTTGCGACACCGGGCCCCTGGCCCTTACCATGGAGATCATCCAGCAGCTGGTCAAATTCGTCATCGGTAATCAATTCATCAGATGCCCCCGATGCAGGCGGCTTTGCTACGGGTTTATCTTCTTTACTAACCGCAGGTTTCTGCTCGCCATCCAACACCGTAGGACCCTTGCCCTTACCGTGCAACTGATCCAGCAGGTTATCAAATTCATCATCGGTGATCATCTCATCCGATACATCACCGGCTGGTGCAGATGCAGCCGGTTTGTCAACGGCTCCTGCTTCAGGCTTTCCACTGTGCCTGCCCTTACCGTGTATATCATCCAGCAGGTTTTCGAATTCATCATCGGTAATTTCATCACTATCGATGGCCGATGCTGCGGGTGTTTCATCAGAATCCATGGCATCAAGCAAGGCGTCAAACTCGTCATCTGTCGCATCATGCTCAGTGGTTGTATCGGCCTCGGTTTCTGCAACGGTTACGGCTTCTGTTTCGCCAGCATCAGCGGCTACCGTGTCATCGTCACCCGGTACAGAGAAGGTTTTCAGGGTAGCAAGTAATTCGGGGGTAGCAGGCGTTGGGTCCTCGCCATTTTTAATTTCGGCAAACATGATTTGCACACCATCCAGGCCCTGCAATACAGCATCCATCAATGCGGGCGATACCCGACGATCACCCTGGCGTAATACATTAAAGACATCTTCACAAACGTGACAGGTATCCACCATGGGATCTAGCGCGAGGAAACCGGCACCACCTTTAACCGTGTGAAACCCCCTGAACACGGCATTGAGCAACTCCATATCATCTGGTGCATTTTCCAGCTGAACCAGTTGCTCACTAAGTAGTTCGAGTATTTCCCCTGCTTCTACCAGAAAATCCTGAAGAATTTCATCATCCAGATCAATCGACATATGTGTCCTCTAGAAACCTAAGCTTGCTAATAGATCATCAACATCATCCTGACCATTCATCACATCATCACTTTTCTGTCCCGGGACCTGCGGACCTTCAAGAAATGTATCTCCCTCCTGCTTTTTAACTTTTTTCTCATCGCGCACAAAGTTCTCACCCTGTATCTTTATCAGCTCGACCAGGTTAGTTTCGATATCATCCACCAGTTTGATCACGCGGCGAATGATCTGCCCGGTAAGATCCTGGAACCCCTGTGACATCAGGACCTCATTAAAGCCAGTCAATAATTCTTTCATCATCGACTCTGATTCTGCGAAGAAGCTTTCCACCTCATGCCCCATGGCACGTAATTCATCAACCTCTAGTTGTCGATTCCTGAAGCGGCTCCACTGCTCGGATAAGTGCTGGGCCTGACCACTCAGCTTTTCGGCCACGGGCGTACTTTTTTCGACCACGGTCAACACGGTATTGGCTGCATTTTCTGTCATGGTAATAACATATTCGAGACGCTCCTTGGCATCGGGAATATCCGTTTCTGCCAACTCGGCCATATGGGAGTCCATGCGAAAATGCATAATCGCTTCATGGATCTCACGTGTCATCTTACCCAGCTCATGAAACAGGCTATTTTCTCGCAGGGCCATAATGCCATCCAGCGATACTTCAAGTTCTGCATCAGTACAGGTGTCGACCTCGAGAAGTTTTACCAGTGCTTGAGCATGCTCAAGCAAGGCTTGTTTATCAATCTGCTTGTTTTCCATAATGTATCTGCCCTAGCCTTCTATTCGAGCAAAAATCTTGTCGATTTTTTCTTTCAAGGTCTGGGCAGTAAAAGGTTTTACGATATAGCCGTTCACGCCTTCCTGTGCGGCCATCACAATCTGTTCTTTTTTGGCTTCTGCTGTCACCATGAGAACGGGCAAGGTTTTGAGTTTTTCATCTGCGCGAACTGCACGCAATAAATCGATTCCCGTCATACCGGGCATATTCCAGTCGGTCACCAGGAAATCGAAGTTTCCCGACTGCAGCATGGGCAAACCGGTATTACCATCATCGGCTTCCTGCGTATTATTAAAACCAAGATCCCTGAGCAGATTTTTAATTATTCGCCGCATTGTAGAAAAGTCATCCACAATGAGGATTTTCATATTTTTATCCAAGGCGATAGCCCTCAACACATTAATAGTTTAATAAAGATTCTGGCAGACATTTGCGCAATTTCCAGTATATATCATGGAAATCAGGCATTTATTTCAACCAGAACACACAATGATCAGTAATTGTACAAAGGAGAATCACTAAAACCCCATGCAAACACTCAATGAATCCATTCCAGAATTAATCGCACACCACATGAAAGCCCATCATGCAGATAAACTCAGTTATCAGTTACTCGTCCAGTCAGATAATTTTATACGCACCCGGGATAAAGCCTGACCATGAATCTGGCATACACGAGATTCGCTAATATCCAGGACCTGTCCGATTTCTTTCAGATTCAGCTCTTCATTATAATACAGTGACATAACCATTTGTTCACGTTCGGGCAATTCACTAATGGTTTTAGCCAGCGCCTGCTTAAAACCCTCTTTCTGCAGGGCCATTAATGGTTCTTTCTCTGCTGAAATGAGATTCATCACCTGGCTATGACCATCTTCATCTTCCTGGTCAAGACTAAATAATCGTGTGCTGGCGCTGTCACGCATTATCGTATGAAACTCATCCAGGCTAATCCCCAGCCTTTCTGCTACTTCATTGTCCTTTGCATCACGACCCGTCAAATTTTCTATATCGCGCATAGCGCCACTGACCTGGCGTAATTTTCGATGCAGTGATCGGGGTGACCAGTCCGCATGGCGAACCTCATCCAGTATGGCACCACGAATCCGTATGCCCGCATAGGTTTCAAAACTGGCACCCTGGGAGGGGTCATAGTGCTTGGCGGCTTCAATTAAACCCACCATACCGGCCTGTATTAAGTCATCCAGCTGCACACTGGAAGGCAGGCGACTGACCAGGTGATAGGCAATACGTTTTACCAGCGGTAAATTATCCAGGATACGTTGATCACGTTGATCTTTCTGCACATCAGTGTACATGGCACAACCTGCGATCATAAATCGGGCACCCCGGTACAGGGTAACTGGCAAACATCATCGACTTGCACAGGATATATGGGTAATGGATAAGCATGAAATAGCATGTTAATTGTCTGGGTTTTAATCAAATAACTTAGATAAACAAAATAGGTCAACACGTAAATACTCGCCTCTAACGCGATACATATATATGGGAATCTAATCAATAATTCGCTTTCTTCGTACGAGTATAGACGTAGAAAGAGACTTCATCAGCGCAAAATACTTAACTTAGCCTGTGGCACTGTATTGAATGAGTCGTTCGACAAAAAATTCCAGCTGACCACTGGCCCGTTCAGGCAATGGCCAGTTATTAATCTGTTGAGCCAGCTTGCGAAAAGCCAGTGCTGACGGGCTTTGCGGATAAGAACTAAACACGGCCTGTTGGCGTTGTACGGCTTTAACCAGGTACTCATCATAGGGCACGGCACCGAGAAAACTCAGGGTCACGTCCAGGTAGTGGTCCGTTACGCGGGTCAGCTTGGCAAACAGGCTGGACGCCTCCTTGGGGCCCCGCACCATATTCGCCAGGATATTAAAACGCTGTACACCGTGCTCTTCACTGAGCACCTTGATTAAGGCATAGGCATCCGTGAGAGATGTCGGCTCATTACAGACCACGACAACGACCTCGTGTGATGCGCGGGTAAAACTGATAACACTATCCGATATGCCGGCAGCGGTATCCACCACCAGCATATCCAGCGGCAGGTTAATTTCACTAAAGGCACGTATCACACCCGCATGCTGGGCCGGTGTCAATTCTGACATCATCTGCGTGCCCGAGGCGGCAGGAATAATCTTTAGTCCTTCAGGGCCGTCCATGATGACTTCCTCAAGGCTACGCTCGCCACTGATCACGTGGGACAGATTGTATTCGGCACGCAGCCCCAGTAACAAATCAACATTAGCCAGTCCCAGGTCTGCATCCATCAATAAGACCTGCTTGCCGCTGTTGGCCAGAGCCAGTGACAGGTTAACGGAGACATTGGTTTTACCCACACCGCCCTTGCCACTTGCTACTGCTATCACCTGTACCGGTTTCTGTGTTGCCATTCTACGTAAGCCCGCTGCCTGATCTTTAGTATTCATATTAACGACATTATTCATGGAGAAAAATACTTTATTTACATGTTTGTCTACAGGTGAGCATGGCTCACGTCACTACTAAACGCAACCGCCATGAATTCATCATCGGTTTTTTCGCGGTGATGCTTCATATGGTCCAGCGCTTCATGCACCAGCTCCCGGGCACGGGCCGGTTCCAGGTCTTCGGGTACACGCTGGCCATGACTGACATAGGATACCGGCAAATGATGTTTGATCAGGGCGCTGATAACCCCACCCATACTCACCGCCTCATCCAGCTTGGTAAGGATACAACCGGCCAGGTTGGCGGCCTTAAATGATTTGATCACCTCATTCAGGGTCGGCAACTGTGCATTAGCCGATAATACCAGGTAGGATTTAATAATCGACGAATGATCACCCAGGTGGACAAACTGCTCATTGAGACGCATATCCCGCTGGCTCATACCGGCCGTATCGATTAATACCAGTTTCTTGTCATAAAGCTTGGTTAACAGCAGCTGCAGTTCCTGTTTATCTGCCGCCGTATAAACCGGCACGCCAATTAAACGACCGTAGGTCATCAACTGCTCATGGGCGCCAATCCGGTAATTGTCCGTACTGATCAGGGCCACATGGCGTTGCCCATGGCGCATAGCAAAACGTGCCGCCAGCTTGGCGATAGTGGTGGTTTTGCCGACACCGGTCGGCCCCATCATGGCATAGACGCCACCCTGGTTGAGAATATCGTCATCGGCAATGGGCAACTGGTGCACCAGTTGTTTCAGCGCGGCCTGCATGGCCTTTTCAATATCCTGCTGATCATCCAGCCCCTTCACCAGGTATTTGCAGACATCCTGGCTCAGGCCCATCTGGGTAAAGCGCTTGTACAGGCTGATACGCAGGGGGTGCTGTTTTACCATCTGACCCCATTCGCTCAGGGCCTGCTGGTTTTCGATAATGGCACGCAGCGATTTCAGTTCGTCACGCATTTCGAGGATACCGGAATCATCACGCGTCATGGACTGGTAAATACCAGCCGCCTGGTGATCGGCCAGGCCTGCCTGTGGCGGGACCGGTTGCGGTACCGGCTGTGGCTCCACCCTGGGTGCCGTGGTGATCGGTTCCTCGGGCTGGTTTTCATAGCGCTGGGCAGCCGCCTGCTCATAATAGGCTGCCGCATTGTCCCTGGCACTATCCTGCTCAGTCTTTTCGGCCGCCTGGTAAATCAGTTCTTCGTCATAATCCAGTGCGACCAAAATCTCTACCTGGCCATTGAGTTTTCGATTCGACAGGATGACCGCATCGGCACCCAGTTCTTCCCGGATATCACGTAGCGCGGAGCGCATATCTTTGGCTACAAAACGTTTTACTTTCATCTTTATTTAACTCCATCCGCACCAACAGCTGCGATGACTTTGATATTTTTGTTATCCGGGATTTCACTGTAGGACAGCACACTGAGACCTGAAATTGAGTGTTTCACCAGCTGTGATAGCCACAGGCGGAGTGGTGGTGCTACGACAAGTATTGCCGCCTGGCCCGCCATCTCCTGTTTACGGGTGACCGTCTCCAGTGATTTGAACATACGATCCGCCAGCCCCGGCTCGACGCCGATAGAACCCTGCGGTGAATTCTGGATCGACTGCATCAGGATCTGTTCAAGGGATGGCTCCAGCGTGATCACCGGCATATCGTGCTCCAGGCCATTGATCTTCGACACGATGGAACGACCCAGTGCGATACGCACCGCGGCGGTCAACTCGGATGGGTCCTTGGTACGCGTACCCTGGTCGGCCAGCACCTCGGCAATGGTACGCACATCACGTACCGAAACACCCTCGCTTAACAGGTTCTGCATCACCTTGACGATAACGCTCAGTGGCAGTACGTTCGGCACCAGGTCTTCAACCAGCTTGGGCGATTGCTTGGCCAGGTTATCCAGTAATTGCTGCACCTCTTCGTGACCCAGCAATTCGTCGGCATTATCGTGCAGTATCTGGTTCAGGTGCGTCGCTACCACGGTGGTCGGGTCAACCACGGTATAACCCAGGGTCTGGGCATGGTCGCGTTGACCGCTATCAATCCACACCGCCTCCAGGCCAAAGGCGGGGTCACGGCTGGCAATGCCCTGCAGCTCACCGTAGACCTGGCCGGGGTTTATCGCCATTTCACGATCCGGGTAAATTTCACTTTCACCAATGGGTACACCCATTAGCGTTATACGATAGGCATTGGGATTGAGATCCAGGTTATCGCGGATATGGATGGGGTGTACCAGGAAGCCCAGTTCCTGTGACAGCTTTTTACGTACACCTTTTATACGGTCCAGTAACTTGCCGTCCTGGTTGCGATCCACCAGCGGGATCAGGCCATAGCCTACCTCCAGCCCAATCAGGTCAACCGGTTGCACATCATCCCAGGATAATTCGCGTTTTTCCTCCGGCTCGGCAGCCGTTTGTTGTGCCGCCTCTGCGGCGGTACCGGTGGCCGATTCCGGTGCCTTAAGGAATTCAATATCCTGCCGGTTATCCACCAGCCAGGCGCCACCGGCGAGTAAACCGGCCAGGGTAAGAAAGGCGACATTGGGCATGCCGGGGATGACACCCATGGAGCCGATAATGCCCGATGTTATCCATAGCACTTTCGTGTTGCTGAACATCTGGCTGAACACCTGGTCACCCAGGTCATGTTTCCGGGAATCACGAGTGATAATAATCGCCGTAGCCGTGGAGAGTAATAGCGATGGAATCTGCGCCACCAGGCCATCACCTATCGTTAATAGTGTGTAGTTACGTACCGCATCGGCCAGCGCCATATCGTGCTGCGCCATACCGATGGCGAAACCACCCACAATATTGATAATCAGGATCAGGATACCGGCAACCGCATCACCACGGACAAACTTACTGGCACCATCCATGGAACCGTAAAAATCGGCCTCACTGGTGACCTCTTCACGACGTAGCCGCGCATCGTCCTGGGTAATAAGCCCCGAGTTGAGATCTGCATCAATCGCCATCTGTTTACCGGGCATGGCATCGAGGGTAAAACGTGCACTGACTTCAGAGACGCGACCGGCACCCTTGGTGACCACCACAAAGTTGATAATCACCAGGATTGAAAACACCACCAGGCCCACCGCATAGTTACCACCAATAACAAATTCACCAAAGGCCTCGATCACATAACCCGCCGCACCGGTACCGGTATGACCTTCGAGCAGCACAATACGTGTCGATGCCACATTCAGCGCCAGGCGGAACAGGGTAGCGACCAGGATCACCGTGGGGAAAATGACAAAGTCCAGCGGACGTGCAGCATAGATACACACCAGCAGCACAATTACCGAGAGTGAGATATTGAAGGTAAACAGCATATCCAGTGCCACCGGCGGTAAAGGCACGACCAGCATCGCCAGCATGGCGATGACCAGAAAAGGCGCCACCAGGCCGCGTCGGCTCAGGTCCTGAATATTTTGCAGCACTGCTTCCATAAATGAATCTCACCTTTATATTTAACTTAAGTCGGAAGTCTTAAGTCGTCAGTCAAAAGCTAAAAATATTTTCTGACTTCTGACTTCTGACTTCTGACTTCTGACTAACGACTTCTGACTGACGACTTAATGCGCCGTCTCACCATTTCCCTGGTAACCACTCCGTTTTCCCATGTCCTCATACTTCCTGTACTCGTCAGGCAGCTTCGGCTTCGGCCGTGACGGTTTTCTGCCGCCATTTTTTTGTACCTTCTTCAGCTGGTAGACGTAGGCCAGTACCTGCGCCACCGCTACATAGAGCCCCTGGGGTATTTCATGCCCTACTTCTGTACTGTGATACAAGGCTCGTGCCAAAGGTGGTGTTTCTACCAATAAAATTTTATTTTCTTCCGCAATTCGACGAATATTGGCCGCCACCAGGTCAACACCCATCGCCAGCACCCGTGGTGCACGCATGTTTTTCGGGTCATATTTGAGCGCTACGGCGTAGTGGGTCGGGTTGGTGACCACCACATCGGCATCGGGTACTGCATCGATCATGCGTGCCTGCGCCATTTCTCGCTGTAACTGGCGAATACGTGCACGGACTTCCGGTTTACCCTCGGTATCCTTCATTTCATCCTTGATTTCCTGCAGCGTCATGCGCATCTGTTTCGTGTGATCCCAGATCTGGAATGGCACGTCTATGCCCGCAATAATCACCAGTGCGATGGTGACAATCAAAAAGGCAAAAGCCAGCAGGTTACCCGCATGGGCCAGGGCTGCATCCAGTGATTCATTACCCAGTTGCAGGAATTCGGTAGACTGGGCACGGATCAGGCTCACCGCAATCGCCGCTACCAGGATAAACTTGCCCATGGCCTTGATCATTTCCATTAAGCCCTTGGCTGAAAATATCCGCTTGAGCCCCTTGACTGGATTAAGTTTGGAAAATTTGGGCTGCAGTGCCTCAAAGCTAAAGGCCCAGCCACCAATGGTTATAGGCGCCATCAGGGCGGCCACCAGCGACAGCCCGAGGAAGGGCGCGACCAGCCAGAGGCCATCAATAATCGCGGCATAGAAAAAGCGGATAACACCGCGGGGATC
>JAOUMO010000237.1 GCA_029881425.1 Gammaproteobacteria bacterium | reverse complement strand
ATCGAAGTAGGGCTTGAGTTTTGCCAGGTTGGTCATGCTGGAATCGCGGCGCAGGCCATCATCAAAATCATAATGCTGGCCCTGGCCATCATAGATCGCTTCGATTTCACCCAGGTGGCCGTTATCATGTGCCTCGGCCAGTCGCTGGTGACTGCTAACTGAAAACGCATCCATCTGGTCACGACTGATATTAAAACGCCAGGCAATCTGCTCGGTGGTTTGTCCCATAGACAGGCCGACAACGGGATCGGTCAGGCCACGTAGCAGGGCAATAATCGGTTTGAAGTAGGCGGGGCGTAATTTTGTAATATTCTGTAATTTCTGGCCCAGGGTTTTGGCCGACATGAACCTGCTTAACCAGTTCACCATCAGGTCATTGAATAATATCGGTGCGTGGCTCATGGATTCAGTACCACCGGCCAGTACCAGGTCCGACTGGCCCGAACCAATGCTGTGGTAGGCGCTATCCAGTGCCTGCATGCCCGAGGCACAGTTGCGTTGCACGGTCCATGCGGGTACGGTTTGCGGGATACCCAGGCGCAGGGCAATGATACGTGCGATGTTGGCTTCATCGGCGGTGGGCATAACACAACCCACTATGACCTGGTCGAAGGCGTCCAGTGGAACATTTTGCCTGAGTAATAATGGGCGTGCTGCGGCAACTGCCAGATCAGAGGCAAGAAAGGGACCGGGTTTGCCGCGTGCCTTTAAAAAGGGTGTACGGCTACCATCAACGATAAACACATCTTTGTATTTCATACAGGTTTCCATCCTTCTTTGCTGAATTCATCGACCCTGATGGCATTCGATGTCGATTCATAGGCGCTCTTCACCAGTTCGGCTTCTACCTTATCGAGTATATTTAATTCTATCGCCTGTTTTAACAGGGTGTCGACGGGTTGCTGTTTTATCAGGCCAATGCGCATCGCATCACGAATTTTACGTTCGGAATCCTCTGCTGCCAGTACGCGTTTAAATGCGTATTCGAGGCGCCCCATGGCATCGTCTTTATTCTCTGTCCAGTAGATATTGCGGGTTAAACGATCGCGAGTATCTGAAGGCTCAAGCAATAAGCGTGCGACTTTATGTCCCAGTTTATCGGTAGCGCCACCATAAGGTTTTGTTAAGGGAAATATAATAAAGTTAAGCAGGCTGCCCACTACCGGTATCGGGAAGTTTCTTAACACGCCCTTTAATGCCTCCTGGGTATTAAATAATGCATCTTCACAGGCCCACTGTAACAGGGGGATATCATTTGTTTTGCAGCCCTCATTTTCAAAGTGCTTCAGTACGGCTGTTACCATATACATATTGGACAGGGCATCGGCTAAACGACCGGAGAGTTTTTCCTTGCGTTTCAATTCACCGCCGAGGATCAGTACGCTGGCATCGGCCAGCAGGGCAAAGGCGGAACTCATGCGCGTGAGTTGGCGATAATAGTATTTGCTTTTACCTTTGCCGGGCACCCTGACCAGGGTGGCACCGGTTAAACCCAGCCAGAGGGCACGGAAGGTGTTGCTGATTAAAAAACCAATGTGCCTGAACAGGGCATCATCAAACAGGGTGAGTGATTGTTCAGGGTCCGGGTGATTCACCGCTTCGACTTCTTTTAACAAATAGGGATGACTGCGCATGACCCCCTGGCCAAATACAATCATGGTGCGGGTTAAAATATTGGCGCCTTCAACGGTGATGCTAATCGGTATGCCCTGGTAGGCACGGCCAAGGAAATTATTCGGGCCAAGACAGATGCCGTGACCACCGTGTATATCCATCGCATGGTTGATGACCTGGCGCATGCGTTCGGTTAACTGGTATTTTACAATACCGGAAATGACCGATGGGTTTTCACCCATATCGAGTCCCGTCAGGGTTAACAGGCGTGCCGCATCCATGGTATAGGTCTGGCCGGCAATCTTACCCAGGGCCTCTTCTATGCCTTCGAAGTAACCAATCGGGATCTTGAACTGTTTACGCACACGTGAATAGGCGCCGGTATAACGACAGGCGTATTTACCCGCGCCGGTACTCAAGGCCGGCAATGAAATGGCACGACCATCAGAGAGGCAGTTCATTAACATGGTCCAGCCCTTACCGACATAATCGACACCACCGATAATCCAGTCGATGGGAATAAAGACATCCTTGCCGCGGTTAGGGCCATTCATGAACATGTGGTTACTGGCAAAGTGGCGTTTGCCAATATCAATGCCATCAATGTCTGTTTTGATCAGGGCCAGGGTAATGCCGATGTTTACTTTCTCTCCCAGCAGGTGATCGGGGTCATAGAGTTTGAATGCGAGCCCGAGTAGTGTGGCAACAGGGCCCAGGGTGATATAACGCTTTTCCCAGTTTAGACGAATGCCAAGCACATCATCTTTACCCTCGAAATGACCTTTACAGACAACACCGGTATCGGGCATGGCGCCGGCATCACTGCCCGCCTCGGGGCCGGTCAGTGCAAAGCAGGGGATTTCAT
>JAOUMO010000086.1 GCA_029881425.1 Gammaproteobacteria bacterium | reverse complement strand
CACGAAGCCGGTTATTGAGGCGGATGCTAGCAGCGGTTTTGCCAGGGATGATGCACTGCTGGTCACGGCCTGGCGCAGCGGCCTGGTCCGTGTGCAGAAGAATGATGACGGCGGCAAGCACAGGGCCTATCGCGTGATTGCGATTAATGGCGAAGCGATTACACCGAAACAATCGGTCGCGGTTGACGATGGTGTGGTGAGCATGACCGCCAAAGGCACCTTATCCTTTACCCCCGATCCGGGCTGGCAAATGGAACCCATCTGGTTGCCGGCACCCGAGGCGGTGTTGAACCGACTGCTGGAGATTGCCGCTGACGGTTACCAGAATGTCAGCCTGTTTGACAATGTCGGCTGGTCCTTACTGCGCGTGATCGCGGGCTTTCTGCTCGGCAGCCTGGTGGGCATCCCGCTGGGTTATGCGATGGGCCTGAGCAACTGGTTCCGCGGCTGGTTTGATCCGATTGTCGAATTCATGCGACCGATTCCACCACTGGCGCTGATCCCGCTGGTGATCATCTGGTTTGGTATCTGGGAGACCGGAAAAATCAGCCTGCTGTTTCTTGCCGCACTGTGGATCATGACCATTGCTGCACGTGCCGGTGTCTCCGGGGTGAACATTGCAAAAGTACATGCGGCCTATTCACTGGGCGCATCAAAATTCCAGATATTAGTCCACGTGATTATCCCCAACTCCCTGCCGGAAATCTTTACCGGTGCCCGCGTTGCCATGGGCGTATGCTGGGGCACGGTGGTGGCGGCCGAACTGGTGGCCGCAGAAAAAGGCGCCGGTAAAATGATTATTGCGGCCTCGAAATTCCAGCAAACGGATGTGGTGATCATGGGGATTATTTTGATTGGTATCATTGGCTACGGCATTGATATCCTGATGCGCAAGGCTGAAAATGTCCTGGTGCCGTGGAAGGGTAAAAGTTGATTGCGCGTTGCCCGCATAGTAAACAAGTGTTGTCTGCCTGATTAATTACGCAATCGGGTACATGCCTGTTGCATTAAAAACCACTTACTCCTCACTAAAATTTATTGTATGCTTTAGTAACAAGCAGTACTGGTCTTGTCTTCGCAATGAACACAGACAGTATCAAGAAGAACAGACCCTTTCTTTATAGTTGTATCATCGAGCCTTGTCTCGATGAGCAGTATCCCAAATTATGTAATGGCGGTAGCGGTATTGAAATAAATTATTATAAAAAATGATAACGGAGCGAGAGCATGGATATATCAAAAAAACGCATCATTATGATTCACGGACTGGCCTCAAAACCACCAGAGAGTGACATTCATCGATTATGGAAAAAATGCCTGATAGAAAATATTCGCATCGATGATAAACCCCTGGCCAATCTCCTCGACAATAATCCACAGGTTTTTTCTTCGGCCTACTGGGCCAATGCTACCCCCCATCACATTGAAGACGATTCAACTTATGTCAACAAACTGAATATCCAGGTTGATAAGGTCATTGATGAACGACGTAAAATAAAACAGGCATTCCATGTTGGCCTTGGTGAAAAGGTAGGCTCTTTCTTTAAAGACCGTGGCCAGGATGTTGTCAAACTCCTGACCGGCGCATTGACGATAAAAGACAATGTGATGAAGGAGTTTTTGCAGGAAACCTGTTTATACGATGAAGACCAGTATGTTGCTGACAAAATGCGAAAGCCACTGGAAGATGCCTTACGATCGGCATGGGATGACGGCTGTGATGTGGCGCTTTTGTCACACAGTATGGGCACTTTTATTGCCTACGATGTGTTATGGCGGTTTTCCCATCGCAATCTTCCAGAGTATAAAAAATACCGAAATAAATCTGTACAACTGTTCACCACCATGGGCTCGCCACTGGGTGACTCTACTGTACGCGGCCTGTTATTTAGTCGCTTCCACAAAAACAAGGGTAAACGAGAATTTCCAACCAATATCCAACGCTGGCATAACTACGCCTGCCTGGGTGACGTGGTGTCGCATTACAACGATTTCGATAAGGCATTTTTTAATGACATGCGTAATGTCGGCATACTTCCAAAATCACCTAAACACAGGGCAATCGACTATTCGAATTTACATAACCCGTTTGAAGTCGTTTCACACGCCGGCAATAAATCCAGCGAAAAGCGCAATCCGCATAAGTCTTACGGTTACCTGGTGCAACCGCGCCTCGGCACCTGGGTGAGTGATTTCCTGAGGGGAAAATTAAAATAATTGCCGGTGGCTGGCGCACGATAAAAGCCCCTGGCAGGTATTTAGTTAGGCCGGGGCTGCCTTTACTATTTATTAAACTAACAACTACTTTAAAATTATCAAAGGAACTGATGAAATGAACCCTATTATTAAGGACACCGAACCCTTCATCGCATTTGTTGGCGCGGGCGCATCCGCTATACCACCCTCACAACTGCCCACCTGGTTCCAGTTTAACGACCTGCTGCTGGAATGTCTCTGTGATGGACTGGCCGCATACAGCAATAATCGTCAACCCACTGATGAAATGCTAGCTGCATTTAAAGAACGACGTAACCGGACGCCTTTTTTTCCACCTGACTTCCAGGCCCAGCTTATGGAAGAAGAGGTGGGTGCAGATTATTTCCATGTATGGCAGAGCCTGGAAACGGATGTTTACGGCCCGGTACACGAGGGCCTTGCCGAACTCGCATCGCAGGGTCGCCTGTCTGCCATTATCACCACGAACTTTGATCGACTCATAGAGACGGCACTCAACGCAAAGGGCATACCGTTTGAGGTCTTTCACGATGCGGCCTCGTTCAATACACTGCAATTACGCTCTACATCCGCTGAATACCCACTACTGCCTGTTATCAAAATACATGGCAGTATCGAGGACGCAGCTTCACTCATCGACACCTTGAAACAGCGCGTCGTTGGCCGACCTGAATCGCTACAGCAAACCCTGGATATTTTTCTCCGAAAACACCCCTGGCTTTTTCTCGGCTTCTCCGGTGCAGACTTCAGTTACGATCCTAATTACCTTGGCATACTGAATGCTGCCGACGTTGCAAAGGGTTTTGTCTTTCTCGCTCGCGAAGGGGAAGAACTCCAGCCCGGTGTACGTCAACTGGAAAATGCCTATGGAAAAGACAGGGCCGCTATCGTTTACGGCGATCTAAGCCGCTGGCTATCTGAAACGTTTGGACTGATCGCATCAAAGCACCGGCCTAATCTAGCGAACGAAAGCGATGACCCGACACAGCGTATTAAGGGCAATATCAAACAATGGGTTGATAAGCTGGGCCCCATGGCTATGGTCAATATCCTCTACTCGATGCTAAAAAGTTCAGGGCTTGAAACCTATGCCCACTGGCTGTTGCGTAAAACCTGGAAGTCTTATCGCTCGGCGGCTGAAACCCAGGGTCCATCCTATGCACGTTACAACTATAACTATGGGGTATCCTTGCTCGAGGCCGGCTTCGTTTACAATCGAGTCTCACTTGATACGGATATGAATAATTTTGCTGAGTGGAAAGATTCCGCTGACCAGAACGCGTACGAATACCTGGCTCGTAGTTATTCAACGGGCAAACTGCTTGTTGCAGGTGGTCAACTGGCCAGCCTGCTTGCCTATAGAGGCGAAGTTGGCAAAGCCATTTCCCTGTCTGCCACTGTTACGGAAGATGCCATTACAGGAAATGAAAAACTGCAATTTTGTGATATCGCAATTGCCAGTGTTCCCATCTATGACATGGTACGGGTTTTTGATCCCGTTAGCTTACAACTCCAGCGTTGCCTGGACATTACCAGGGAACTCGGTGACGAACCCCGACGTGCAATGATCTGTGCTCATCTTGGGCGCTTTCTTACCTATGGCGGTCACTTTGATAAGGCAGATGACTTTATCAACGAAGCCGATCGAATCGGCCAAAGACTCGATTTACAGGATGTCATACTGGCAAGCCAGGCCGCCAGGGGACGCTGGCTCACCGACAGTGCGACCTCAGATGAAGACGCGGTGAAACTATTACAACAGGTTGCCGCAACGCTACGCGCATTCAATGACACCCCCCTTTACAGCAAGGTTAATCTAAATTTACCGGATCCCCGTCCAGTTCAAATAAAAGGGCGTAGCCCCGCCCTGTGCCGTGTACTCCTTGACCTTAATCGTGCCGCTTTTTTTGCGGGCAATAATAAAGTAATAAACCAGACACTGGATGAACTTGATGAACTGACTATCGAACACTTTCCAGGTTACTGCCCACACTACTATCTTGCTTACGCAGAATGTCTGCTACAGCATGGTGATGACAAGCAACATCGACTCGCAGCCGACCTGATCAACAGAACTCGCCTGCTAGGTGAATCAAGTGGAAACCCCTGGCCTGCCCAGGCAGCTGATAATCTCGCTCAACATGTCAGGCTCGGCTAAACAACACTAAACAGGGGGCTACATTACCTGCTTGTAATAAATAGTGTGTCCCCCTGTTTATGCATTCGTGCCGTGCCGTTACCTGTATATCAATGGTACCTATAATTTTTAGGCGGTCACGTCAATAAACCCGTTAGCTATGGCTTTTAGCCTTTAAGCAGGTCAGTGGATTGACCTGCTCTTTTTTATTCCCGCGGCATATTCATGCCCTGGAAAGCCTTTTTTCATTTTGTTATATATCTCTACCCTAAAAAAATACCATAGTTATCAACAGCTTCAAACCCATCATAAATTAATTTTATAAACCGTCACTTTTACGCTAATTTTTTGATTATGTTTTTTGCCAAAAAATCATTAATCTCGACACATATCACATAGTGATGGAGACAATGTCATGGCTACTCAAATTGCAGATGCAGTACTTCATATTGATGAAGAACTTGAAAAATGGCAACGCGATGTACTTGATGATCACATGCGCTTACAACGGGGCGTGCTGACTTCAGGCTCTATTAATGACAACCCACACATAATGTTTATCCAGTATTATCCGGAACACACCGAGGCCGTTAATCTCATTCGTATGGTTAATCGTCACGGATATCACGCAGCCCGGATTAGTTAACCCGTTTACCCACTCACGCCCGCAAACAATTCCGTTTGCGGGTGTAAGGACCATCAGCTCAATCGTTAGCTGCCACCTGGCTATTATTATCCCGCATTCTATAAACCCACTTTTTATAACGTTGTTTTATGCTCAACTGGCTTAATATGTAAGCTATGAACATAGATGCACTACAAAACATGTTAGATAAGGGACAGGACAGTTTAATGCTGCGATTTGGCCTGGGGCAGGCCCTGCTCAATGATGGCCAGCCCGATCTTGCCGTTGAACATTTTAGAAAAGCCCTTGAATTTGATCCGCTGCATTCGGCCAGCTGGAAAACCCTGGCCAGGGCCCTGGTCGCAGCTGACCAGATAACCGATGCTATTGCTACTTATGAAAAAGGTATTGCCGTTGCCGAACAGAAGGGTGATATCCAGGCCGCTAAAGAAATGAAGGTTTTCTTGAAACGGCTGCTAAAATAATTCGAATACATGGCGATATAGCTGTGTATTACTTTGGAAAATCCTTAAGACAACAGCGGCCCGATGGATTTCGGGTAGCACACGCACACACACCTTGCTTTGTTTGCTCTATAACAAAGGCATTTGCCACCGGATTGTTCATTGCATCGGACTTGCTCACACCAAAGCAGTAACAGATTACTGCATCATCAGTTTGCTGTTTAATACCCACCACTGTACGTAACAGTTGTTTATTAATCACAGAATCATCTTCGCCAAAGTAAACCACGTCACAACCAGGGTCATCACAAAAATAATAGGCCTGATCTTTTAGCGGATATTCCCATGGTGATTTAAGATGGTGGATGATGGTACTGACGGCCACTTGCAGGCAGAGCTGGCCATGGACTGGACAGCTATGACGCTTTATTTTTTCCGGCTTTTGGCTACTGCAGCAATCTGACATATTTACCTTAATAATTTTTCAGGGGGACACATTACCCATTAAGCACGGGTACAGTTTATAAATAAGTATTGTGTCCCCCTGTTTATTTACAGCCAGCGACCCTTTAGCTGTTCACCGCCTGCACTCAGGGAACAGTAGTCGGCTGACCGGATACTGTCTGTATTTTTAACGGACCATAGCGCCATCAAGCCCTGGTCTGCGATGCGTTTACCCCCGCTTTCCGTGAGCAAAATTTCAGCCACCGGCTTATTAACCGTCTCACCCTCTTCTTCATAATAATGTACTGGCAGGTTGTCGGTCTGGTGTACTTCACAGGGGCTCATGCGCCAGCCGTTATCCGTAAAGTTACGCGCCAGAGCTTCTGCCTTTACAAATGCTGCATTACCCCAGAGATAACAGGCATGACAATGTTGCTCCGGCATTTCCTCAAATGCAAATGCTTCTATCGGCTTGCTCTTCCTGCCATAGGGCAACCTGAGCAGGAAGCGTGGCATGGCCAGCCCCAGATAGGCCGCAAGGGGTGATTGCCTTACCCGTTGCCAGGCCTGGCTGACACCGTCATTCAGCACATAGTTCCAGTCGTCCGCCACCGGGGTTTTAGCAAACGATTGGCAACCGGCGAGTGTTTCACTGGCTGCGGCCAAAAAGGGTGCACTGGCCTTTTGTGCAATCTCCCCTATACCGACCAGCGACAACGCATCATCCACCGTATCGCTAAAGCTGTAGTTACCCAGCAACAGGCTCCACTGTGTATCATTTTTAACAGGGTCACAAAACAGTTTATATACCGCTGATGTGGCAACATCATCTACGACCAGGTCTGCCTGTAATTCGCGCTTACTAATATCCAGTAAATATATTTTTAGCTTACTGCCTGTATCCAGCCGCTTTATTAAAAAGTACAGGGATTGCCATGCAGCTTCCATCGCCTGGAAATCCCCATGGTGCAATAGGTCACGCATATGTTTTTCGGTTGCCCGATCGAGGCTGGCGATCATTTCATCCTGGCGTGGATCGGCTGCTGGCTCGACGTAGGGCGCAACAATCTCTTTTATCAATTTATCAATCGCAGACGCTGTCGCCACCTCGGCCTGCACCGTCTGCTGAGAACTTAAAATACTGTCTAGCAGGTTATCTGTTGGTGTATTATTTGTAACCTCAGCACTCGCCGTTTCTTTGCTAACTGTTTCAACGTGAGTAGCAGCAGGCAACCAGCCCTGCATCTCTGCTGCGGCATCAGCAAAGCTACTGTTATTTTTCAGGCGTCGACGCAGGCTGCGTAATTTACTGAATGTCTCCAGGTTTTCATAGATCGTGTCGGGATGAAAATCATCCAGTTCATTCAATTTAATGGTAACGCCGTCATTCTCCTGCAGGCCGATATTCAGCCGGATATCAAACGCGGCCATGACTTCTTCGAAGTTATCACGATCCACTGTTATCAGGCGACGACTAGCAATAGTTTCCGGTTCATATAGTCGGTTATTTTCGCGACCACTAAAGTCACCCAGTACAGCAATACAAAACGGTGTGCTCGCGTCAGTCACCGGCATGTGTGTTGTGGCCGATGATTTTACTTTTGCGCTGACCTCAATACCCATCCTGTACCTGTCTTTATCTGCCATTGACGCTCTTCCTTATTCTTATTTTCACGTACCTGTGCACACAGGCCAGCTGTTTACAGTAGCAATAAATCGGCAAAAATGACAGTTCTGTTAAAATCTCGTTAGCCCTGTCGTCAAGCCTTACTATTCATCCCGTAAATTATCCCCCCATAGAACAACCCTACATCTTTACCGTTCTTATAAACAGTCAATATCCATGCTTTAGGCCTATTATCAGGTGGCGTATATCATGCCAGTAGAAAGCTTGTCCCCCTTTAATCCCCCCCTCGACAAATAAACTGCGCTGGCTGACCTCAAAGCACTGGCCTATCTATAAAACACCCTGCGTCTGGACAATAATATCTACTCAAATTTTCATAAATACTACATATGAAATACATATTTAACCTATAGAATTCATTTCAGGAGCCCCCCATATTGATGCTGTTTGTCGTCATTATCTAATATTACGATCAGGCACACAAAAACAAGGATGTAGAAAAAGAATTATTTTTTACAAGGGAGATTTTACTATGCCATCACTCAACGACAACGGTAGTAACCAGCTTCAACATGATCACGCTATAGACTATATTTCTGAACATTATCACGTACAAATAGCTATTATTCGCACTCTATACGAAAGCGAATTAAATGAACTACTGCTCAATGCCCGGATCAAGTCTTTTCTGACGATACTGACCATCCGCCATGTTAAAGAGATTCTCTATAAAAATAATTATATAAATCCCCATTAACTAACTGCACTCGCATTGCAGAATGCCATCATCTGGCCTTATTATTAACTCACTCTTTCGTACTTACTTATCACCCTCTCTCACTCAGGCATTTGTCATTTCTCTAAATGACAAATGCCTTTTTTTGTTTTATCCTATTGCCATCTTACGGATCTAACACTATCAATTAAGAGGGACAACAAATGCTCAAACATTATCTCTATAGAATTATTCTGCCTTTACTCCTCGTTATTTCAGCTGCTGCCCAGTCGGACACCTCATACAGTCGTGTTTTTGTATTCGGTGACAGCCTGTCTGATACAGGAAACCTTGCATCGGTCCTGGGCAATTTCCCGGCACCTTATTACATGAACCGAATTAGTAATGGCCCTGTTGCTGTCGAGACACTGGCCGCCAGGCTGGGACTCACGGCCGAGGCATCCCTGCACCTGATAGGCGCTGAGGTCGGCAGCAATTATGCGGTTTCAGGAGCAAGCGCCTCAGGTGCAGAATCAATTGATCTCGACACACAAATTATGATCTTCCAGTCCAATCACGGTTTTGTCGCACCCGCTGATGCCCTATATGTTATTTTTATCGGCGGCAATGACGTTCGTACGGCACGTGATGTTAGCGACCTGTCTACAGCCCAGGCCATAGTTAATGACGCCGCCACTGATGCAGGTAATGCTATCGAAAGCCTGGCGCAGTCTGGTGCGCGCTCTTTTCTAGTAGTGAATGCGCCTAACATTGGCAGCATACCCGAGACCCATCTTATTGCAGCGGCAACCGACGAACCTGAACTGCTTAAGCGCACTCGTAAACTGAGCAAACTCTATCGCTCAAAACTGCACAATATAATTGATAAGCTCGAGGACAATAGTAACCTTGATATTAAGGAATTTGATCTTTTCAAGTTCTTTACCGGCCTTTTACGCAATGCTGATGCTTATGGCTTCATCAATAGCACCGATGCCTGCTTTAGCTCGGTCAGCTTTACCTTTCACCCAGACTGTAACAACGGCAGTAACTTTGACCAGTTTGTTTTCTTCGATGAAATACATCCAACGGCACGTGTGCATGCACTGGTTGGCGACGCATTTTATGAGACCTTAAGCAAGAATGATGATTAATCAATAATCAAATTAAAAAAGGGAAGGCCGACTAGTTCGGCCTTCCCTTTCTTCTACCCGCTATTAAATATAAAACCGATCTTTAGTGACACTTTCGCTAATTATTTAATCCCTTAGGCTTCTTTTAACCATCGAAACCTTACACACCGATATGACAACGGCTTTTATCACCTCGATGGCAAGCTCATATAAATCATATCTAAACTCATCATCATGG
>JAOUMO010000085.1 GCA_029881425.1 Gammaproteobacteria bacterium | reverse complement strand
CACCTTTTAAATACCAAGCATAATCCACATTGGCATCCCTGGGGTTGAGGCGAATAAAGCGATCTGCAGCAGCTATTGCCGAATCCGGTTCATCGAACTTGTAATAGGCGTAGGCGACATCCAGTTGCGCCTGTCGTGCATAGGGGCTGAAAGGGAAGCGGGCCTCCAGTGATTCCAGGTTGTCTATAGCGGTCTGGAACTCGGCAGAAGCCAGTGCATATTTGGCCTCGGTATAAAAATCTTTTGCTGACCAGTCGGCGTACTGGTCTTCTTTTAATGGATTGCTGCAGGCCGTAATCAATAATGGCAGGAATAAAATAAAAATAAGACGCATGTGCCGTTTACCCATAAACTATGAAGTACATTAGAATGTCCAATTATAACGAAGTTCAACCAATAAAGCCCTTATGAGTGAAGAAATAGTAACCCTGACCGTCCCCGATCACCTTGCCCGACAGCGACTGGATGCTGTGCTGGTGGAATTTTTCCCCGAATACTCCCGTAGTCGACTGCAGCAGTGGATCAAAAACGGCAATGTCCTGGTCAATGGCCAGCCACCACGGGCCAAAGATAAGTTGATGGGAGATGAAGTTATCCAGGTCCAGATTGATCATGAGCCGGTGGATGATCGCTGTGAGGCGCAGGATCTCCCGCTGGACATTATTTATGAAGACGAGGACCTGATCGTTGTTAATAAACCGGTGGGTCTGGTGGTCCATCCCGCGGCCGGACACAAGGACGGTACCCTGCAAAATGCCCTGCTGTACCATGACCCATCCCTGGCCGAGGTGCCGCGTGCAGGTATTGTGCACCGGCTGGATAAGGACACCTCCGGTTTACTGGTGGTGGCGCGTCACCTTAAATCGCACAAGTCCCTGGTGGACCAGCTACAGGCGCGCAGTGTGAAACGTGAATACCAGGCCGTGGTGCTGGGTGTAATGACAGCCGGGGGTACGGTGGATGAGCCCATTGGTCGCCATCCCCGTGATCGCAAACGCATGGCGGTGCGCGAAGATGGTAAGGAGGCCATATCACATTACCGCGTGGTGGAGCGTTTTCGAGGTAATAGCTGGATCCGGGTTAACCTGGAAACCGGTCGAACCCATCAAATTCGCGTCCACATGTCACATATTAATTTCCCCCTGGTCGGTGACGCAACCTACGGCGGTCGTTTGAAATTGCCCCGGGGCTGCACCGAGGAGCTCAAGGCCTGTTTGCGTGAATTTAATCGCCAGGCGTTACATGCCGGCCGGCTGGGTTTACTGCATCCGGCGACGGGTAAGCAGCGTGAATGGAAATCGGACATGCCCGATGATATGAAGAACCTGATAAGTGTGCTTCGTGCCGATGCGGAAGCTGAGTAACTATATTTATCCCGACTGGCCGGCACCTGCAAATATCAGGGCGGTGACGACGACACGCCAGGGCGGTGTCAGTGAGCGAATGTACCAGGGGTTTAACCTGGCGTTGCACGTGGAGGACGATCCACAGCATGTCATGCAGAACAGGCAAATACTGGTACAGCAACTGGATTTGCCCTCTGAGCCCGTGTGGCTGAACCAGGTGCACAGTAACCGGGTGATCGATGCGGCCAATACATCGCCTTTGCCCTCGGCCGATGCGGCTTATGCACTGGATAGTCATATTGTCTGTTGTGTGATGACAGCCGATTGCCTGCCCGTTTTAATCTGTAATAAACAGGGTACAAAAGTGGCTGCGGCCCATGCGGGCTGGCGTGGCCTGCTGGATGGTGTGATCGAGGCAAGTATCACCTGTCTTGAGGAGCCGGCCGAAAATATACTGGTGTGGCTGGGGCCGGCGATAGGCCCCGGTGCATTTGAAGTCGGTGATGAGGTCAGGGCCGGCTTCGAGGCCAGGCAGGCAGAGGCCTCAGTGGCGTTCACACCTGCCAGGCCGGGACACTGGCTGGCCGATATTTACCAGCTGGCACGTATACGGCTGAAGTCGATCGGTGTGACCGCTGTTTATGGTGGTGAGTTTTGCAGTGTCACTGACGCTAAACGTTTTTATTCCTATCGCCGGGATGGTCAAACCGGGCGTATGGCAAGTTTAATCTGGAGCGAAACATGAACTGGACAGTATTAACATTGGTGGGTGCGGACCAGCCGGGTATAGTCTCGGCGGTGACTGAAAAATTATTTCGTGCCGGTTGCCAGCTGGCCGAGGCCTCGATGATGCGCCTGGGCGGCAATTTTGCCATTATGCTACGTGTTGGTCATCAGGTCGACCAGGATTTGCAGCAGGTTCTTGAGCCGGTCACTCGTCGTATGCATTTACATTTGCACCTGGACACGGATGTAGATGCCGCGCCTCACCATGTTGAACCGGATGTCATGATTACCGTTTACGGTGCCGATCGTACCGGTATCGTATCGCAGGTAACGGGTGTGCTGGCGGAAGCCGGTCTCAATATTATTGATCTTGAAACCGCTGTTGCCGGCACCCGGGAGAAACCCATTTATATCATGACCATGGAAGGCAATGCGCAGCAGGGTATAGATGCCCTGAGGCAGGCCATGGATAAACTGGGGGATGATATCGATGTCAGTATTATGCCCATAGAAACAATGCGGGCGTAATATGTCGGAAATGGAAATCCTGACCTATCCTGATGACAGCCTCAAAAAAATCAGTGAATGGGTTGAAAATATAGATCAGTCGATACTGGATTTTATCCATAAACTGGAGGCGACGCGTCTTGGTGGTCCTGGTGCCGTAGGCATAGCGGCACCCCAGGTGGGCATCTTGAAACGTATCGTGATTGTGGATGTCTCCAATATGCATAAACCCGTCGATAATCATGGTCACATGATTATGATTAATCCTGAAATCAGTGAATGGGATGGTATGGCCATGGGCCGAGAGGGATGTCTATCTGTGCCTGATTTCACCGGTAATGTGATTCGTGCGGAAAAAATCAAACTGAATTATTTAGATCCTCGAGGTGAAAGCCACGAAATTGAAAGTGCCGGATTTGAAGCCAGGGCGATCCAGCATGAGCTGGATCACCTTGATGGCCTGCTGTTTCTTGATCGCCTGGTGAGCCGTCGCACGGATTTGTTCAAGCGCAAAAACTATAAGTAAATGCTTTTATTTGATCTGCCTCAGGGCAGGTGCCTGTTTTTCCTACTATAAACAATGATATAAAAAAATTCCCAGGCATTTGATTACATCGATGTAATTCAAATAAAGGCATATGGTAAATAAAATAAAAAATCTTGATCTGGTGCATCGTTTTGGTCTTACGCTGGAGCTGTGCAGGGCGGGCACCTGTGATTATAGTTTACCGCCTGAGCCCGCCGTGCATGTTACTCAGTCCTGGGCCGATATTCTCGGTTACCCGCTAGCCGATATTCCCGAGGCACAGATCTTTCAGAGCTGGTGGGGTCAGCAAATTCATCCCGATGATCATGCCCGTGTAATTAATAGTTTTAACCAGATGTATTCTGGCGCAGATGAGCAATTACGTTGCAGCTTCAGGATTAAACATCAGTCAGGTAGCTGGCGTGAAGTCGAAGTCAGTGGCTGTGCCATTAGCCGTGATAAAAAAGGCTGGGCCAGGCATGTATTTACCGTCATGCGGGATTTGAGTCACAGTGAAAGCCGCTATAGAACCGTCCTGGAAAATTTACATGATGGTCTTTGGGTGCTGGATAAAACCGGTTCGATTCGTTTTATTAATCCGTCCATGGCGGCAATGCTGGGTTACAGCAGTGAAGAAATTCTGGGTAAGCCGGTATTCAATTTGCAGGATGAACAAACGGCTGCAAAATACAAAAAAAGAATAAGTAGAAAACACAAGCCCAGTAACGAGGCATTTGAACTGGAGCTAATCCATAAAAAGGGTGTAAAGGTACTGGTGCAGGTTGTTTCGGTGCCGTTGTTCGAAGGTAAACGATATGATGGTGTTGTCGAGACCTTAAAGGATATTACAGAACAGAAAAATCAACAATTACGCCTGAAGCTATTATCCAGTGCCGTGGAACAGAGTGGATCCATGGTACTGATTACCAACCAGGATGGTGACATTGAATACGTCAATCGTAAGTTTGGGGAGGTCACCGGCTATGCCAAAGAGGAAGTGCTGGGGGAGAATGCCCGGTTATTACGTGCAGAGGAAATAGATGCAGAACAGATTACTGATCTATGGGCCACCATCACTAGCGGCCAGGACTGGCATGGTGAGCTGGAAACCAGGAAGAAAGATGGTAGCAAGTTCTGGTCCTATATGACGATTTCCGCGATCACGGATGACAAGGGACAGATTACCAACTACGTGATGGTGTGTGAGGATGTATCGCAATTAAAAGAAGCACGACAAAAAATGGAGCAGCTGGCCTATGTGGATAGCCTTACCGGCCTTGCGAACCGTGTCTTATTTCGTGATCGCCTGGAGCAGGTATTAAAGGTTGTACAACGATCCAGTTCAAAGGCAGGGCTATTGTATCTTGACCTGGACCAGTTTAAACGTATTAACGATTCACTGGGGCACGATGTCGGTGATGCGCTGTTAATGAAAGTGGCCGAAAATTTACGCCAGTGTGTGCGCCACCAGGATACGGTGGCGCGTATGGGTGGTGATGAATTTGTTATTTTGCTAACCGATATAGAAGGTGTTTCCGGTGCATCGGCCGTGGCGCGTAAAATTCTCCGCTCCATGGCCAGGCCGGTGCGTTTGCTAAAACACGAAATTATCATCACCCCCAGTATCGGTATTACCATGGCGCCCGATGACAGTCTGAATGCTGATATTTTGCTAAAAAATGCAGATCTTGCCATGTATCGCGCCAAGTCCCAGGGGCGCAATAATTACCAGTTCTTTACCGAAGAGATGAATGCCCGTGTACTCGATCACCTGGTGATCGAAAATGAACTGAGGTCGGCCATAGAAAACGATGAACTGCTGCTTAACTTCCAGGCTCAAAAATCTATTGAAACCGGTGAGCTCCTGGGTGCCGAGGCACTGATTCGCTGGCAGCACCCAGAAAAGGGGCTGGTCGATCCGGAGTATTTTATCCCCATTGCAGAGACAGCGGGCCTGATGATCCCCCTTGGAAAATGGGTTTTGCGTAAGGCCTGCCGGGAATGGCGGGCAATGGAGCTGGCTGGTATGCCCGCATTAAGATTGGCTGTCAATTTATCAACAAGACAGTTCAGGGATCCTGACCTGATTTCGAGTATCCAGGATATTCTTGATGAAACTGGATTCAAGCCTATACAGCTGGAACTCGAAATTACCGAAACAACATTGATGGAGCACCTGGATCATGCCATTGGTGTGCTGGATAAGATTAAGGCGCTGGGTATCTCTATCTCGATTGATGACTTTGGGACCGGTTATTCATCCCTCAATTATCTGAAGCGACTCCCCCTTGATGCATTGAAGATCGACAAGACCTTTATCGATGATATACCCAATGATAAGGATGATATGGAAATTGCTGCCGCAGTGATTGCGATGGCACATAAATTAAATTTGAAAGTGATTGCTGAAGGTGTCGAGACACAGGAACAGTGGGACTTTTTGAAAGCGAATCAATGCGATATGGGGCAGGGATTCATCGTTAGTAAACCCATATTGGCGGAACAGTTCCTGAAAACCTTCGGTAAGCCTTAAAAGCCTTGAAATTTCTTCAATCAGCCGCATATCAAGATTAATAGAAAATCTAATTTTGAGAGTTCATTATGAGAATGGATCGTTTAACCAGTAAATTTCAGATGGCACTGGCTGAGGCGCAGTCACTGGCTGTGGGGCGTGACCACCAGTTTATCGAGCCGGTGCATATGTTGCTGGCATTGCTCAACCAGGATGGCGGTACAGTACGTCACCTGTTGACCATGGCTAATGTCAATGTGAATGGTTTGCGTTCGCGACTCGGTGAGGAGCTGGAGCGACTCGCCAGTGTTGAAGGTAATGCCGGTGAAGTGCATTTATCCAATGATCTTGGGCGTTTGCTGAATGTTGCCGATAACCTGTCACAAAAGCGCAAGGATCAGTATTTATCCAGTGAGATTTTTGTACTGGCCTGCGTGAGCGATAAGAGTCATGTGGGTGATTTACTGCGTGAATTTGGTGCAGAAAAAGAAAAAATTGAACAGGCTATAGAAAAAATTCGTGGTGGACAGAAGGTTGATGATCCCAATGCAGAGGATCAAAGACAGGCACTGGAAAAATATACCATCGATTTAACCGAACGTGCGGAGCAGGGAAAGTTAGATCCTGTTATCGGTCGTGATGAAGAAATTCGCCGTACCATCCAGGTGTTACAGCGACGTACAAAAAATAACCCGGTATTGATTGGTGAGCCAGGTGTCGGTAAAACCGCCATTGTTGAAGGCCTGGCGCAACGTATTGTTAATGGTGAAGTGCCTGAAGGTATAAAAAATAAACGCCTGTTGTCACTGGATATGGGTTCGTTAATCGCGGGTGCAAAATTCCGTGGTGAATTTGAAGAGCGCTTAAAAGCGGTGCTGAGTGACCTCTCAAAACAGGAAGGCCAGATCATTTTGTTCATCGATGAATTACATACCATGGTCGGTGCCGGTAAGGCGGAAGGTGCCATGGATGCGGGTAATATGCTGAAGCCGGCACTTGCACGTGGTGAATTACACTGTGTGGGTGCGACAACTCTGGATGAATATCGGCAGTATATCGAGAAAGATGCGGCACTGGAACGACGCTTCCAGAAGGTGCTGGTAGAAGAGCCGACCGTAGAAGATACCATCGCTATCCTGCGTGGTTTAAAAGAGCGTTATGAGGTCCATCACGGGGTCGATATTACTGACCCGGCGATTGTCTCAGCCGCCGTGCTTTCACACCGTTATATTACGGACCGGCAATTGCCGGATAAGGCGATTGACCTTATCGACGAGGCCGCCAGTCGTATACGCATGGAAATTGATTCCAAACCAGAGGTAATGGATCGGCTGGAGCGTCGACTTATCCAGTTAAAGATAGAACGTGAGGCACTGATTAAAGAGAGTGACAGGGCGTCACTTGAACGGCTATCGAAACTGGAAGAGGAAATAGCCAAGCTGGAACAGGAGTTTAATGAGCTGGAAGAAATCTGGATTTCAGAAAAGGCGGCATTACACGGTACAGCTACGATTAAAGAACAGCTGGAACAGGCACGACTTGAGCTTGAAACATCGCGTCGTGCTAATGATCTTGCGCGTATGTCTGAACTTCAATATGGCAGGATACCGGAGCTCGAAAAACAGCTGGATATGGCTGCCCAGGCCGAAATGCAGGAAATGAAGTTGTTGCGCAACAGTGTAACCGAGGAAGAAATTGCCGAAGTCGTATTTCGTGCCACCGGCATACCGGTGGCCAGGATGATGGAAGGTGAAAAGGAAAAATTGCTGGCAATGGAAACCAATCTTACCGGTCGTGTCGTGGGTCAGGATGAAGCAGTAAGTGCGGTATCAAATGCCATTCGACGTTCACGTGCAGGCTTATCTGACCCGAATCGACCCAATGGTTCATTTCTTTTCCTGGGTCCTACCGGTGTCGGTAAAACAGAATTAACCAAGGCGCTCGCAAACTTCCTGTTCGATACCGAGGAATCAATGGTGCGTATCGATATGTCAGAATTTATGGAAAAGCATTCAGTGGCGCGATTGATTGGTGCGCCACCCGGCTATGTAGGTTATGAAGAAGGTGGCTACCTGACTGAAGCCGTGCGCCGTAAACCTTATTCTGTGATATTGCTGGATGAAATCGAAAAGGCACACCCGGATGTATTCAATGTGTTGTTGCAGGTACTGGATGATGGTCGACTCACCGATGGTCATGGGCGTACGGTTGATTTCAGGAATACGGTCATCGTAATGACATCGAACCTGGGTTCACAATATATACAGGAGTATTCCGAAAAAGGGGATATCGAGGGTATGAAAAATGCGGTCATGGAAGTTGTGGGTCAGCATTTCAGGCCCGAGTTCATTAACCGTATCGATGAAAGCGTTGTGTTCCATCCACTGGGTAAGGAACAAATCCGTAAAATTACTGAAATTCAGGTGGCACACTTACGCCAGCGATTACAGGATAAGGATATGGATTTAATACTGACAACAGCAGCACTGGATACCCTGGGTGAAGCCGGTTTCGATCCTGTTTACGGTGCACGTCCATTGAAGCGAGCAATCCAGCAAAGGCTTGAAAACTCCCTGGCACAGCAGCTGCTCGAGGGGCGTTTTATGCCAGGTGACCAGGTTGGTGTTGATGTTGATGGAGATCAGCTTGTATTTACACGGAGTGAAAAAAAAGCTGAAGTCGCCTGATTGATAAATATCATAAATTGAGCCCGATACAGGGCTCTTTTTCACCTGATTATAGTAGGGTTAATAGGCCGGTTTGACCGGTCATCTGTTTAATATAGCAGGCTGGCTAGAAGGCCTTGCCAATGTACGAATAGCCAGTTTAATGTACTACAATTATCAGTAGTCTATATGTTTGTTCAGCAGGTATTGATAAAGGTATGGTTCATTGTTCAGGTTTCTATACAGGGCGAAGCAGTATAGCTTGACTCAATTTGGCCGTTATATCGGGCTTTTTCTTGTTTCTTTTGTTTTTTTATCCGCATGTTCTAATCTCAGGCCGGCAGAGAGTCCAGTTGTTATTCCAGAAGTCGTTGTTAAGCCGGAGATTGTAATTCAGCCTGTAGTACCGGAGATAATAAAGCCGGCAAATATTTCTGTGTTAGTGAGTAGTACGGCAAAGGTCTATGGCCATATTGCGGATAAGCTTGAAGCCAGTAAAAATTTCAGGATAACGAAATATGTGATGTCAGGTTATGACAACAGGGATGCGCAACTGTTGGCGGCTATCCAGGAATCGCCAAATAAGCAGGTAGTCGTTATTGGTCTAAGGGCTGCGCGGTCTGCAATGCGCCTGCTGCATAAACAGGTGATATTCTGCCAGGTTTTTGATCATAAAAATGAACAGTTAAGTTCAGGAAATATGAAAGGGGTTAGTATTTTACCTTCTGCCGATAAGTTATTAAAGGACTGGAAGATAATTTCACCTGGTATACGGAAGATAGTACTGATAACAGGAACGGGTCTTGATAATTATATTAACAGTGCGAAACAGGCGGCAGAACGGAACGGGATTGATTTGACCCACCTGGAAGTAAATACAGATAAAGAGTATTTGTATACAACGAAAAACCTACCACTGGATGTGCAGGGCTTCTGGTTATTGCCTGATAACCGTGTCCTTAGTCTACAGGTATTAAAAGATGTGATGGCATTTAATTCAAAGGCGGGCAGGCAGATGGTGGTGTTTAATCGGGACCTGTTGTCTTTTGGTGGCCTGATGTCGACAGAGCCCGACCTTGATGAGGTTTCGATGCTTATTAAAAAGCGACTGGCTAATGCAAGGGGTCTGGATCATGTGCCGGGTGAGGATGTTGTGCTGCTAAATGAGCACCAGCTCAGTATTAATAAAAAAGTTGCCGGGCAGTTGGGTATAGTGATTCCCGAAAAGTTCATGGCTAAAGTTTATGACTAGAAAAAAACAAAAGGACCGGCGCAAAGGGTCTGCTGCAGGTTGGCCTGTTCCAGATTCATGGAATCGATGGTTATCATTGGCAAAAAAAAACAACACCCTGATGTATCGCCTGTATATCTGGTTTCGTACACGGTCTGTTTTTTCGAGGCGGCGTCCACGTAGTATTGTAAA
>JAOUMO010000084.1 GCA_029881425.1 Gammaproteobacteria bacterium | reverse complement strand
CGTCAACCAGGGTTAGCAACGGCGCTTAAGCTACTGCAGCAGGCACAGCCCTCAATCACTATCCATCAACTGGATGTGACAAATGCAGAACAAATAAAGACAGTTGCAATGGCGCTGCAGGATGAGCCCATTGATATACTGTTTAATAATGCAGGTATTTATGGGCAGGGAGATGCCAGTTTCGGTAATACCGATGAAGCCGAGTGGCTGGAGTGTTTCAGGATTAACACCATAGCGCCAATGAAAATGATGGAGGCCTTTGTTAACCATGTGGCTGCCAGTGAGCATCGAATAATGGCGAGCATGAGCAGCAAGATGGGGAGTATGGCGGATAATGGTTCGGGGGGTAGTTATGTGTACCGTTCCTCAAAGGCGGCATTAAATGCAGTCATGAAAAGTGCGGCAATTGATTTGAAATCAAAAGGTATTAAAGTAGCTATTTTGCATCCGGCTGGGTGTTAACCGATATGGGCGGGCCCAATGCCGAAATTTCAGTAGAAGTATGTGTGGAGAAATTACGACGCAATCTGCAGGCGGTGACGCTTGATAATAGTGGTGCATTTTTCGAGATTGATGGAAGTGTGATTCCCTGGTAGCCTGGGGTATGGCTAACTCTGAATAAGGGAATGGCTGTTCCCGAAAAAACATGGCGTAGTTAAGCTACGCCATGTTGCAGGGTGTCGTTGTTAGGGGGGTTAGAGATTAATTTTTAGCGACTTTTCATTATCATCAATTACGGATGTGTGAAGAGGCTGTGCTTTGTCATCGGTTTGAGTAACGGCCTTTATTTCGTGATCGCCATGACCCTGGTCCAGGTCTGCGTCCAGGTTGAGACCAATAAAATCTGCATAGTTATAGCTGGTGTTCATAAATCTACCCCTTATGCTGGATACTAAGTGACCTAGTTGATGATATTGCGCTCATCGTCCATGGCCTGGTAGCGATCATTATTAAAATAAACGCCTAAATAACGTGCAGATTGCTCCATGAAGCCAAAGCGTACCAGCGCGTGGAAATCGATGCCCAGATTAGATTCTATTAACGGGGCATTGCAGTAGGGTTCCGTGCCAGCATCTGGCCGAGTTTCATTATCTCTCATGATGCACTCCTCACTGATTGGGTCTAATACCTTAGTAAATTACTCAGGTATTGTCAGTATAGAGTGATTTAATATTAATAAAACACAATTTCTATAGTGGTTTGACAGGCCGCAGGGAATGATGGGCTATAAATAGCATAATAGTGAGCGTGCCCATACATGACTGATGGGCAATGGCCGGATCTCTTGTGCTATTCATAATGGACGGGGATAGAGGCTATCTTATTGATTATTAATGGATTTATTGTATGTGCTATTTGTGCGGCATGCCCTTTGGCAATATTTTGGGCAAGTGTGCTACCGGTTAAAGGTAAAGCCTGATAAGTTAAGTAGCGGCCCTTTGAGCCGGCAATCTCTTATTTTATTAACCCATGATGACGTGGAAATGCCCCAGACGCCCTTGAATTATACGGTCATGTTTATCGATTTTGTTGGCAGTACGCGCCTGTATGATGTGCTGGGCGATGTTAGGGCCAAGGCCATTATTGATGAAGTCATAGGCCTGGCGAGCTCGATGGTTGTGAAGCAGGGTGGCGAGGTGGTAAAAATCATTGGTGATGAGGTGATGTGCTGTTTCGAGAGTGCCGATGCCGCACTGCGCTCGGCGGCAGCGATCCATGAAGTGATTGAGGTATTGCCCGACAAAAATGGTTTTAATATAGCCGTTAGAATTGGTTGCCATTATGGTAGTGCGCTAAAAACGCTCGATAATGACATGAATGGTGATGCGGTTAATGTGGCGGCCCGTGTTGCTGCCTTATCCCGTGCACGCCAGATTATTCTTACCGAGCAGGTTGTTGAGCAGCTGGATACTAGCCTGGTCGATAAAACCCGATTGATAGACCGCGTGCTGGTAAAAGGTAAGCAGGAGAAGCTCTGTATTTACCAGTTTCTCTGGGCGCCCCATGATGCGACCTATATGTCATCGTCAAATATTGAGCTGGTTGATGATCCTGCCGGGCACACTGAATTTCGATTGTGTTTTGAGGATAAAGAGTACCTGTTGTCTGAAGAAAGTCCCTGCTTAATGTTGGGGCGCGGCAATCAATGTGATGTTGTTGTCGATTCGCACCATGCCTCACGTTGCCATGCGCTGATTGAATATCATCGAGGCAAATATAAATTAATTGATCAAAGCACAAATGGAACATTCGTCACGCTGGATGGTGGTCGTGAGATTTATCTTCGCAGGGAAGAGGTGACGCTCTGGGGTGATGGTGTAATTAGTATCGGTACGGTAAATGACCTGCAAGGCAGGGTGCAGCTGTATTTTTATAGTTGAGAGTGCTTAAAGGGGTGCGGCAATGAAACGGATAGTTAGAAAAAATTATCAGTACTATAGTCTGGCTAATAGCTATAAAAGTGAAAAATGGCGACTAGAAGATGAACAACAATATTCCTGTGCCCGGCGTTAGTCGGCATAACCGGATTTCAGATGAGGGTCTGCAGCGGCTGGAAAAGCAGCTGGCATCGAATCTTAAAATAAGTAAAGTGGTGCTGGCACAATGGATTAAACGTTATGGTGATCCTGCTCGAAATTTAATAAAAAAATATGCCTGTTATACAGGTGATATGGGTTAGCTTGTTATGACTATAAAATTAAAGACTATTGGTGAATGGATATAATGGAAGCTGAACAGTTATTTGGCTGGCTGGCCTCAATTCTGACGACATTAATTTTTGTGCCGCAACTGGTAAAGGCATTTAAGACGAAAATGACCAATGATTTATCGATGATGATGCTGGTGTTGGCGGTCATGGGTAATGCCTGCTGGCTGGTGCATGCTTTATTAAGTTCTAACTTGCCCTTAATCGTTTGCGCTATGCTGATTATTGTAATGAGTATGGTGCTGATTATTTTTAAATATAAAAATGAAAGGCGTGTCTAGTTTCTAAAATGGTGAGTTTATTATGCCTGATAACTTTAGATTATTATTGCTTCGCCATGGTAAGTCATCCTGGGATTCGTCAGCAAAAAATGATTTTGACCGTCCATTAGATGATCGAGGCCATAAAGATGCTGCACGCGTCGGTCAATATATAAGTCGTGAGTGTCCTCCCGAATTAATTATTAGTTCACCTGCCTTGCGCGCAAGACAAACCTGCCTGGCGGTGTGTGAGCAATTAAACAGGAATGAAAATACTGTCCGGTGGCAGGATGATTTATACCTGGCCAGTTTAAATGTACTGGTTTCTACGCTCGACAGCGCAATGCAAAAAAGCAAAAGCCTGTTATTGATCGGGCATAATCCCGGATTCGATGACCTGTTAGAATATTTGTCAGGCAATGAATTACCACTAACGGATAGCGGTAAGCTGATGACAACCGCAGCGCTGGCCGTTGTTGAAATACCTGCAGGTATAGTGTCACTAGCGGAGAAGTGTGGGCAGTTGAAGCGACTAGTACGCCCGGCAGATTTGCGATAAAAGCTGTGCTGCAGATAAAGTTTACCTGCAGCACAGTTATGATCTTATCGATTAAAAGATCAGGTTCAGCATCAACATAGAGACAATAAGGAAGAGTACTGTCATGATGCCGCCGGCACGCATAAAGTCAGGTACGCGGTAACCACCGGGGCCCATGATTAATGCATTCACCTGGTGGGTTGGGATCAGGAATGAGTTGGATGTTGCAATGGCTACTGTGAGTGCAAATACTGCAGGATCAGCGCCGGCTTTTATTGCAATGTTAACCGCCAGTGGCACCAGTAGCACGGTGGCGCCCACGTTACTCATCACCAGGGTAAAGAAGGTGGCGAGTATAGCAATGGCCAGTTGCAGGCCCCAGGTCGGTACGTCACCCAGTACAGCCAGGGTTTGATCGGCAATCCATGCTGCTGTACCCGTCGTTTCTACAGCCAGTCCCAGTGGGATCAAACTGGCGAGCAGGAACACGGTCTTCCAGCTGACTGCCTGGTAGGCCTCATCAATCGTTAATACCTTACTTAATACCATGCCCATGGCGCCGGTGAGCAGGGCGATGGATAAACGCAGGTCGGTGAACAGTACCATGAACAGTGCAATGCCGAAGAACAGCAGCGCAAAGTGCAATTTTTGTGGGCGTGATTCTTCATGGGGGTATTCCGTGGTGATGATGACGAAGTCACGGTTGCCCTCAAGGCGAGCAAGGTCTGACCATGTGGTATGGACAACCAGGGCGTCACCCGACTGGAATGGGGTGTCACGTACACCACCCCCTTCACGGGTAATGGTCTCACCACCACGATGCATGGCCAGGAGTGACAGGCCGTAGGTCTTACGCATCCAGATATCACGTGCGGTCTTGCCAATCAGTGTTGAGCCGGGTGCAATAACGACCTCGGCGATACCGGCCTTGGTGGGCGTGAGTGATTCTGCAAAAATATCCAGTTCTTTCTTGACGTCTACCTTGCTGGCACGGACAAAATGCTCAAAGACATCATCATCGGCGAGTACGCCAAGAATAGTACCGGCTTCAATACCCAGGCTGCGGTCAATGGCCTGCATGCCAAAACGTAGACCATCGCCCTTGTCGACGCCAACCACGCGCACCGGAAAATCTTGTTCAATCTCATCAAGGTTCTTACCTACCAGCGGGCTGTTAGGCGTAACAGTGATTTCGTAGAGGTCGTAATCCACACCGTAGGTCGTTTCAAAATATTCCATGGTGCGGTGGGTCTTGCCATCATCGCCCCTGCTTGCGGGCAGCACAAAGCGGCCGGCGATAACAAAGTAGAGAATACCGGTAGTGACCAGTGCCAGGCCAATAGGTGTTACCGAAAACAGTGACCAGGTTTCCATTTGCTTGTCAGCGGGGAGGGCGTGGTTAGAGGTCAGGATAAGGTCGTTTAACAGGATCAGTGGACTGGAGCCGACCATGGTAACGGTACCGCCGAGGATGGCGCAGAAACCCATCGGCATCAGCAGGCGAGACATGGGCAGGCCGGAGCGTGCAGAGATTCGACTCACGACAGGCAGGAACAGGGCTGCGGCACCCACGTTCTGCATGAAGGAGGAAATAATCCCCACGGTACTGGAAATGATCGGGATAATCCTGGATTCCGTGGTGCCACCGACCTTGAGGATGAAGCTGGCCACCTGGCTCATGATGCCGGTTTTATCCAGGCCGGCACCAATGATCATGACCGCAATAATAGAAATTACCGCATTACTGGAGAAACCATTAAACAGGTACTGGGTATCGACCAGGCCTTTTTCCAGGCCCATGAACGGCGCCAGCAGGGAGGTCAGGCCGAGGATAACCATGATACTGATAGCAGCGACATCTACATCGACAATCTCAAACGCAAACAGGTAGATAGTGAGCATCAGGATGGCGGTCACCCAGGCAATCTGGATGCTGGGCACAACAAAGGCCAGGCCAATGGCTGCCAGTGCAAAAATGACGGCGGCAATAATTTTCTTAGTCGGCAGTGTAGCTGAATCTGCAGATGACACAGTGGATCTCCATTTACGGTGGTTAGGTGCTAAGGTGTTGGCCGTATGGGGGACGGGTGGGTAGTCTTGCCGGGCAAGGACTACAGGTTACCGGTTGCACGCTGGAAAAAGGAGCGCGATTGTAGCAGAAAAAGCGCCTGAATCGTAGTAGGATTTAGGATTCATGGCCTGACCAGGCGCGAATGCCACTGCTTCGGATTATGCTTTGGCATCATTCTGCAGTCTGGTGATCCAGTTGAATGCTGACCAAATGGTCGGTTTCTACAGGGTCGGCCCGGTGTTTGAGGGCGCTGTAGCCGTCAATGCCGTGGCCTGTAAAATTCATCATGGCATTACCCGCTGGCAGGTGTTATCAATGACGACACATATCATTATTAATGGCCGGGAAATCACTAGCCCCTTTGTAAAGTTCCTGTTTATGCTGGCGGCGGTGGTGTTCGCTTCAGTCGTTGCGCTGCTATTGCTGTTACTGGTGCTGCCACTGGCTGGTTTTGTGATTACGGTGTCGCTGGGACTGGTGGTGAGTGTATTAGTCGCTGTCTTTATCAGTATCCCCGCATTAATTATCTTTACCGCTTTATTAGGGCGCTTTTTCGGCAATACCGAATTTCGTATAAAAAAATAAAGGCTGTAATACAGGATTCATAAGAAAGTAACGATGTTGTAGTTTTTCTATCCCAAAATCCATTTCACTGATCTGCAAAGCTTTGCGATCGTTTAACCGGAGATAGAGATGAAAAAACATTTAGTAGTTACTGCTGTCACATTTGCGCTTGCATCGACTGCATTCGCAGGAAAACAGCATTCAGAAAAATTTTCTTTTCGTGCCATTGATAGTTCTGCAAATTCAGCAGACTGGAATGCGGCGGCACCCTGGAAATTGCCAAAAGGTTTTAGCCAGCGCGTAGTGTCCAATGAAACCGATTTAAATATTTTTGATGGTGGTCGTGACGACTGGAATGACATGAACACGGTTAATGAAACGGGCAACATGGCCGGACGTTTTTTGTACCGTGCGCATGAGCAACGTTATCCCGGTAACCAGCCAGAAGGCGGAGCTATTTCGGTAGTTGATCTGCAAACAGGCGAAGCAAAAATACTGGCACAGGATATCAGCTATGATGCAGTTGATGGGATTCGGTGGACCCCATGGGGTACGGTGTTGTTTGCGGAAGAAAAAAAGGGTGGCCGCCTGCTTGAAATTATACTGAATGATGACCTGGTTTCAGCGGCAGCAGTAATTGACCGTCCTGCAGTGGGCCGTGTTGCGCATGAAGGTATAGAACTGGATAAGGATGGCAATGTCTATGTCGTTGACGAGCACCGCGGTCGTTCACAGGGTTGTGAAGATGTGACACCCTGTGGTGGCGGTGTTTATAAATTTGTACCCGATACCTATGGTGACCTTTCATCGGGCTCTCTTTATGTTCTCAAAGTAACGGGGCCAGATGGAACGGGGCAGGCTGAATGGGTTGGCCCGATCGATCCATTAACTGCGCGTGAGGCGGGTACTGCTGCGGGTGGCCAGAGCTACCAGCGTCCTGAGGATCTTGAAATGATTGGCGATACTTTATATGTCGCGGTTACTGAAGGTCCCCGTGATGAAAAGGGAAAAGAACATTATGAGGGTCGTGTTATTTCAATCAACCTGGAAACGATGAAGGTGAGTAGCTTTATCAAGCCCGATGTTAATGTTGCCGTTGAAGTGGGTAAGCCAGGCGAGGCAGGTTTTCGTACCGGCTTTGATAGCGTCGATAACCTTGCTGAGACACCGGATGGTAATCTCATGGTTATAGAAGATAACAGCCCGTCAGATATATGGGTTGCATCGACCAAAACGAATGAGTTTGGTGCCTCCAGGGAGGTAAAACTTTTCGCATCATTAACCGATCCAGAGGCAGAAGGCACAGGTATCTATTTCAGTCCGCTGGATTCTAAAACCTTATATGTCAATGTGCAGCATTCAGTAGAAGACGATGGTGATGCAACCTGGGCCATTACAAAGAACGAAAAAGAAATGGATGATGATGAAAAGGACGATCATTAACAGGAGCTAGATTCCTGCTCTTACAGGGATGTTGAACCGCAGCCTCGGCTGCGGTTTTTTTGTATTATAAAAACAGGTGGCTTAAATGCGTTTAAACGGATGTATAGACGTTAATAATTAAAATGAATAAAGTGGGCAGGTTTGGTACAGTGATTTAAATAGGCAATAATTTATGAGAGGCAAAAGTCTGTGGACCTTAAAATATTACTAACAGTATTTAGTGTGGTATTTGTGGCTGAACTGGGCGATAAAACACAGCTGGCGACAATGCTGTTTGCTGCGGATAAGGAGGTGAGTAAATGGACGGTATTTGCAGGCGCTTCACTGGCGCTTATTGTCGCATCGGCAATGGGGGTGCTCGCCGGGGGATTTATATCGCAGTATGTTAGTGAGCGACACCTGAACTATGTTGCAGGTATTGGCTTTGTGACGATTGGAATCTGGACCCTGGTCAAGGCATGATATACAGGTTATCAGTAAGTTTGTCTCTGTCTTTGATGAACTGGGGGAAGCTTAGGTGTTAGTCAGGCACGGATATTTTTTGTTGGGCTGGTTTTTTTTCGCGCTGGGTGTACTGGGTGTGATGTTGCCCGTTTTGCCAACAACACCCTTTATGTTACTTGCGCTCTGGGCCTTTTCGAGAAGCTCGGAACGCTTCCATCACTGGCTATACCACCATGCCTTTTTTGGTCCACCCTTGCAGCAATGGCAGCAGTATCGTGTGGTGCCCCCCGGTGTAAAGTTGCTGGCTATCAGTTTTATGTTGATGAGTATGATCTATTTAGTTGTTTTTTCTCCCCTGTCGATCTGGGTAAAGCTCGTGGCAGGTGTGATTATGTTCTGCACAGCCCTTTATCTCCTAAGCAAGCCATCCTTCCCGCCAGCTGCCCCTGGTGACAAAGAATCGATAAAATAGCTGAAGCAGGCGTGGTCAATTCCTGAGCGGTAGACAGGGCAAAACAATAGTAAGACGATTGTCTGGTTTTTTATTTTTATATGGTATATGATCATCCAGACCAAACAACAGGGCGATTATTATGACAATTGAAATACAGATGTTGATTGCCAGCAGTGTGCTTACGGTGCTTCATATACTGCCCTATGCAATGGCCTACTTCCGGTACTGGAATCTACAGACCGTCATGGGCAACAGGCTTGATGTTCCCGAAATTCCCGAGTGGGCAAAACGTGCACAGTTGGCCCATGGAAATATGAATGAAAACTTCCCGCATTTTGCAGCCATTGTCCTGTCGGCTGCCTATCTGGGTATTGCTAATGAAATGACCGCAATGGGTGCGGTGCTATTTTTCTGGGCAAGACTTGGTTACCTGGTTGCCTACACGCTGGGCATTACATGGGTACGTAGTGGTTTATTTGTTGCGGGAATTGCTGGTGAGATTATGATCATCGTACAGATCATCAAGCACGGTCTTTAATAAAATAATTTACAATATTTTGGGGTAATAATTATGGATGAATCCACTAAAAATTTACTGACACCTTTTACGCTGGGAAAAATTGAGCTATCAAACCGTTTGGTGATGGCGCCGTTAACGCGTAACCGTGCCGGTGCAGGTAATGTACCGCGCGAGCTGAATGTAGAATATTACGCACAGCGTGCCAGTGCCGGTTTAATCATTACTGAAGCCAGCCAGATCTCACCCCAGGCGGTGGGTTATCCGCTAACCTGTGGTATTCATTCGGCAGAGCAGGTTGCAGGCTGGAAAAAAGTGACGGCTGCAGTGCATGCCAAAGGTGGTCATATCTTCATCCAGTTGTGGCATGTTGGGCGTATTTCCCATTCATCAATGCAGCCTGGAAATGCCCTGCCCGTTGCACCCTCTGCAATTGCTGCGGAAGGCAGTGCGATTACCTACGAGGGACCTAAAGATTTTGAAACGCCAAGGGCGCTCGAAACCGGTGAGCTGGCAGGTATAGTTGCGGACTATAAACAGGCCGCACTAAACGCAAAAGAGGCGGGCTTCGACGGTATCGAAGTGCATGCCGCTAATGGCTACTTGCTGGATCAGTTTTTACGCGATGGCAGTAATAAGCGCAATGATGAGTACGGTGGTGAGATTAATAACCGTATGCGCCTGTTGAAGGAAGTGCTGGAAGCGGTGATCGATGTATGGGGCGCTGATCATGTTGGTGTTCGGCTGTCGCCAGAGAACCGTTTTAATAGTATGAGTGACAGTCATCCGCA
>JAOUMO010000236.1 GCA_029881425.1 Gammaproteobacteria bacterium | reverse complement strand
CTGGTATAATAAAATTGTTATAAATCCATGGTAATGTTATACAGCCCGTCGATGTCGGGCCTGTATTGTTTGCCTGGCGTAATTTTTGCTTTTCGATATATATTTATATTTGAGGATAAACAGATGAACATGCAGGATATACGTGCACTTGCAAAAGATTCAGGGATCAAAACATCGCGCATGACCAAGGTACAACTGGTGCAGGCGATTCAGTTGTCAGAAGGTAATTTCAGCTGTTTTGCGTCGGCCAGGGGTTCCGAGTGCGATCAGCTGGAATGCCTGTGGCGTACTGATTGTTTTACAGCAGCGAAAAAAACTACATAACAGGAAGGCTCTAGCCTGACGTTATTCTAAAGCCTGTTGATACAGCTCGATATAACGTTCCGCACTGGTTTGCCATGAAAAGTCACCACTCATTGCATTGATCTGTAGTTGACGCCATATTTTTGGTTGTTGGTAGAGTACCAGTGCCTGTTCGATCGAGGCTAAAAGTGCAGCCGCAGATTGTTCCTCCAGTACAAAACCATTCGCGGTGCCATTGGCAATATTTTCCTGGTTCGCATCGGTTACCGTATCAGCCAGTCCGCCAACATGGGTAACAATAGGCAGGTTGCCATAACGCAGGCTGTATAACTGGTTGAGTCCGCAGGGTTCGAATGTTGATGGCATCAAATACATATCGCTCGCTGCTTCAATCCTGTGTGCCAGTGACTCGTTATAGCCAATAATAATTTTTAAATGGTCGGGGTAGTTCTGGGCCCATTCGGCTAACTGTAATTCATAGTGGGTTTCGCCCGTGCCCAGTATAACGAGTTGTATGGGATGGGTTAATAGTGAGGACAGGGCCAGTAAAATAATGTCCAGGCCTTTCTGTTCAACCAGGCGACTCACCATGCCAATCATCGGTATCGATGCATCAACGGCCAAGGTCAGTTCTTGCTGCAGGTCTGTTTTGTTGAGTAGTTTTTTATCGAGAGAACGGCGGTTATATTTCTGTTTTAGATGCTCGTCAGTCCCCGGGTTCCAGTGTTTGTCATCGATACCATTAATGATGCCGGACAGGTTTTTAATACGACTCCTGAGCAGGCCATCGAGGCCATAGCCAAATTCGGGGCTAAGAATTTCAGTTGCATAGTGCGGGCTGACGGTGGTGATTTTATCCGCATAGGCCAGGCCGCCTTTAATAAATGAAAGCTGGTTATGGAATTCAAGTCCGTCCATGTGCCAGAGCTCGACGGGCAGGTGCAGGTCAAAAAAGGTTTGCTGGTCAAATATACCCTGGTAGGCCATATTGTGGATAGTAAAAATGGTAGCCGGTCTTTGCGGTTGTAAATGTAACAGTGCCGGTACCAGGCCCGTTTGCCAGTCATTGCAGTGCACCACATCCGGCTGCCAGTCTAGCTGGAGTTTATTTAATGCAATATCAACAGCGGCATGGCAAAAAATCGCAAAACGAAATGCATTGTCGTCCCATATTTGGCCATGGCCGTCAGTATAGGGTCCACCGGGTCGATTAAAAGCGGCCGGGCAATCAACTAACCAGACAATAACTTTACTGCCGGGCAGGCGGGTTTCAATAATATTTACGGGCTGGCTGTAATAAGAACTGACCGTGCGTATTTTGCTTTTGTTTATGTTCCTCAGGACCTCCGGATAGGCCGGTAATAAGAGGCGTACATCCTGTGCGTTTTTCTGTAAGGCTATGGGTAAGCTACCGGCTACATCGGCCAGGCCACCGGTTTTGATCAGCGGGTAGGCTTCGCTGCTGATATATAGAACTTTATTCATGATATTTTTTTGAGTACCAGGCCCGCCAGGGGGGGGAGTGTTAGTGTTAGTGATGCCGGTCTGTTCATCCAGCTCGTGTCTTCTGCATGGATAACAGAATGACTGCCGGCATTACTACCGGCGTAATATTCTGAATCAGAATTAAAAAGGACTTCATAGTCACCCATGCCGGGAACACCGATTCGATACTGCTCGCGAATGATGGGTGTGAAATTAAGCACCACTACAATTGATTCGTCATCGCTCTTACGCAGGTAGGATAAAACCGACTGGTCAGTATCATGGCAATCGATCCATTCAAAGCCTATTGGATCAAAGTCGTATTTGTGCAGGGCTGCCTGCTGGGTATATAAATTGTTAAGCCCGGCAACCAGCTGCTTTATACCCGCGTGATTTGGGTATTGCAGGATATACCAGTCGAGTATTTTGTCGTGGTCCCATTCATTACCCTGGGCAAATTCACAGCCCATAAAGAGCAGTTTTTTACCGGGGTAGGTGAACATGTAGGTGTAGAGCAGGCGCAGGTTGGCAAAGCGTTGCCATTCGTCACCGGGCATCTTGTACAGCATCGAGCTCTTGCCGTGTACGACTTCATCATGTGAAAAAGGCAAGATGAAATTTTCGGTGAACAGGTAGAGCAGGCCAAAGGTTAACTGGTCATGGTGGTAATGACGATACACCGGATCGTTGGCAATATAATTCAGTGAGTCGTGCATCCAGCCCATGTTCCATTTCATGCTAAAGCCGAGACCACCAATATTCGTGGGCCGGGTTACC
>JAOUMO010000003.1 GCA_029881425.1 Gammaproteobacteria bacterium | reverse complement strand
GAGGTGGTCCAGGCCGTAGGCATCGAGTACTTCCTGGGGAACGGGCTCGTGGGTGAGCGCGCAGATTTCGTTCACCGCAGCAATATGCATTTCCTGGGTGATGCTGGTGGCACCGGCATCCAGCGCACCTCGGAAAATATAGGGGAAGCCCAGAACATTATTGACCTGGTTGGGGTAGTCACTGCGGCCTGTTGCCATGAGTACGTCTTCGCGAGTCTCGTGCGCCAGTTCGGGTTTGATTTCCGGGTTAGGGTTGGATAATGCAAATACGATGGGTTTAGGCGCCATCACCCTGAGCATATCCGGTGTCATCAGGTCGGGGCCAGAGACGCCAATAAAAATATCGGCGTCTTTCATCGCGTCCATGGCGGTACGCTTGTCGGTGAAATTGGCGAACTCGGCCTTGTAGGGGTTGAGGTCCTTACGGCCAATATGGATCACACCATTGCGATCCAGCAGGGTCATATTCTTTTTCTTAGCGCCCAGGCCAAGGAGTAGCTTCATTGAGGCGATACCTGCAGCACCGGCACCCATGCAGACGATACGTGCTGTCTCTATATCTTTGCCCTGGAGCTCCATCGCATTTTTCAGGCCGGCGGCAATGATGATGGCCGTGCCGTGCTGATCATCATGGAATACAGGAATATCGAGCATGGCATCCAGTTTGCGCTCAATTTCAAAGCAGCGTGGCGCGGTAATATCTTCCAGGTTAATGCCACCAAAGGTCGGCGCAATGCGCATCACTGTGTCGATAAAGTCCTGTGGTGTGTCTGCATTGACTTCGATATCGAAGACATCGATATCTGCAAAGCGTTTGAAAAGAACGGCCTTGCCTTCCATTACCGGTTTACTCGCCAGTGCACCCATGTTGCCAAGGCCGAGTACAGCGCTACCATCGGTAATGACGCCGACAAGATTACCCTTGGCGGTATATTTGTAGGCATTTTCAGGATTGGCCGCTATGGCGAGAACCGGCTCGGCAACACCCGGTGTATAGGCCAGAGACAGGTCACGTTGGGTATTAGTGGACTTGGTAATCTCGGTAGCGATTTTGCCAGGTTTGGGGTGCTGATGGTATTCCAGTGCGGCGAGTTTGTCTTTTTCGTTCATAGGTGTTGCTGCTTACGGCCAGGGTTCGTGAAAGGTGCGTATATTACCACTTTGCCGCGGATTATTTCATAATTAAAGCGCTGGGATGGCGCAGGGCCATGAAAAAATCTGTCTTGCGAGGATGTAACCAGCCGTGCAGCTGGACAGGTCTGCCGATGAGTTCCGGTAGCCTGATATCCTTAAAGTGGATGATGTCTTTCTGGGCAATGTGTATGCGTAATTTGTCATCAATAATGAGCCACTCGCCTTTTTTGCCCGTGTACTGCCGGGTTACTGTGCCCTGGATGCGACGGAAGCCGTCATCGTCGCGGGTGAGCTCAGGGACAGACTTGAGCTGGTAGTCCTTTAACGCCCAGATGCCGGTTCGACTGGCGATGGCCTGATCTTCCAGTGCCCGATAGCAGGCGCCAAGGCGGCTATTGGGTGGTGTGGTGTAGGCGGTGGCCAGTCCGCGAGCAATCAGTATCGCCTGTACATTACGTCCATCGGGCAGGTAGATATGTGCCAGGGTGCGCTGGTATCTATCGGCACGCTCTGCGCCGAATTGCAGTTTAATGTTGCCGCCTGCATCCTGGACGAGTTGTTTGAGTACGGTGCGCGCCTCGGCCGCCAGCGGTTGCTCGGCCTGGTTCCTGCGTGCCAGCTCCGGTGTGTCTATGCCAATCAGGCGTACTTTGCGGCCATCATCCAGGCGTAGTGTATCGCCATCGTGTACCTTGCTGACATGCGCGCGTTCATTGATGTGTGTCGCAGGGCAGCTGATGGTATTGCTGGCGCTAATCGTTCCGGCATAAAAAAAGGCGCCAATGAATAGCGCCTTTTTGATATTACGCATCAAACGGGTGGTTTCTACTTCTTGCCACCAAAACGCTTGTTGAACTTATCGATCTGGCCGCCTGTATCCATTACCTTCTGTTTACCCGTGTAGAAGGGGTGACACAGAGAGCAAACTTCGATAGACATGCTGTCTTTGCTATAAGTCGAACGTGTAACGTAGTTGTTGCCGCAGCTGCAGGTTACGTTTACTTCATTGTATTCTGGGTGTATATCTGGCCTCATTTCGAGTCCTCTAAAATCTGTTTGGGTCCGTAAGGAGCCGGGTATATTACTCCGTCACCCCCTATCCGGCAAGTCCGTTTTGCATATTTTTTAAATCACGGGGGGGCGATTGGCAAAACCTGCTGGCTGGTTGATAATGTGCCAGACGGGAAATTAAAGGAAAATGGCCTGATGAAGAAGTTATTTATAAAGCTCGTGGTGTTGAGCGGTATCCTGCTGGCAGTACCCTATTACATGCTGGGCGGTGGTGGATTGCCTGATTTTTTACAGCAGATGCTGCCGGGACAGAAGCCCGAACAGGTTGCTATGCCGGAAAATATAACGAATGTGGTTACAGACGAGGAAGTGACCGTTTATAAGTGGATGGATGAACAGGGGCATGTTAACTTCAGTAGTGTCCCTCCGGTGGGGCTGGAGGCAGAGGTGCGGCAGTTGAAGCCCGATGTGAATGTTTTGCCAGCGATGAAGTTGCCTGAAAAAGAAGAGGAAGATGAAGAGCAGGGGCAGGGGTCACGTGTGACAAAAGTGGGTGAGGGTTTGTATAGTCCTTATTCAAAAGAAGGTGTAGAAAAGCTGGTGGATGATGCGAAAAATGTCGGTGATATGCTGAATCAGCGTTTCGAGTCACAGAAAGAAGCCCTGGACGGTATAAACAAACAATAGACGGGTGGCTTAACTGAACATATTAATCAGCTCATTCAGGAACAGGTAGCCCCGGTCCGTAGCATGCAGTCGGTTGCCCTGTTGCGTGAGTAGTCCGCTATCTATCGCAGTGGCGCAATCCGCCTCAATCAATTTTCTCGACAGGCCGGTGTGGTTTTCAAACAGTTCGAGATCAAAGCCCTGTTTAAGGCGCAGGGCATTCAGCATAAATTCAAAAACCCTGTCCTTCTCACTGAGAATTTCTTTACCCGCTGTGCGCAGTGTGGCGTCCATATAGTCTTCAGGTTTACGAACCTGCCAGTAGCGATGGATGCTCTGGTCATCGGCTCGGCTAATCTTGCCATGTGCGCCGGCGCCTATGGCAAGGTAATCACCAAATTCCCAGTAGTTCAGGTTGTGTTTGCACTGTTGGCCGTTACGGGCGTAGGCAGAAATTTCATATTGGGCATAGCCGGCAGACGCCAGTAGTGCCTGGCCCTGTAGCTGACATTCAAAACTGAGCTCGTCATCGGGGGTCACCGGTGGGTGAGTATAGAAATAAGTATTGGGCTCGATCGTCAATTGGTACCAGGAAATATGTGAAGGCTGGAGCTGTATTGCAGTTTGTAAGTCAGCCAGTCCCTGTTCTATGGTTTGTTCTGGCAGGGCAAACATCAGGTCGAGATTAATATTTTCAAAGCCGGCCTTTCGTGCCGTCTCTATTGCCTGGATTGCCTCTCTACCATCGTGTATCCGTCCAAGGCGTTTGAGCTTATCGCTATCGAAACTCTGGATGCCGATGGACAGTCGATTTATGCCCGCCTCATAAAAACCATTGAATTTTTCCTGTTCAAAGGTGCCGGGGTTGGCCTCCAGCGTAATCTCCATGGTAGCCACGGTTTGCATGCGGGCGCGTATGCCACTGAGCAGGCGATGAATGCCCTCCGCAGAAAACAGGCTAGGTGTACCGCCACCGATAAAGATGGAGCTGAGTCGTCGCCCCCAGATGCCGGGCAACTGTTGTTCCAGGTCATTTAGCAGGCAGTCGATATATTGTGACTCGGGAATCTCGTGCTTCACCGCATGGGAATTAAAATCACAATAGGGGCACTTACGCACACACCAGGGGATGTGGATATAAAGTGAAAGGGGTGGCAGGCAGGAAAATTCAGGCATAATGTGACTCATTAACAATAAGTTTACCCTGAGCATGAGTGATACAAAACAAATACTTCGTGTGGTTTTAAAATTGATGGCAGGCTTTGCGCTGGCCTGGCTGATGTATGTTTTTTTGAGCGGCCTGATGCTGGGCCCGGATACAGGTGAAAGCCATCAGTACAGTTTCGAGCTGGGTAGTATGCAGCCCGGCGAGGTTAAATATATGCAGGCGGGGCGGCGCAAACTGGTGGTGGTCTATGGCACGCAATACTATGTCGCCTGGGCCATTGATCCTGTCTATGGTTGCCCGCTTGAGTATCAGCAGGAAAAACAGGAATTCAAATCTGCCTGTGTAGAGTCCCGGTTTGACTTACAGGGTCGGGTGATCGCTGGCAGTAAGACCGAGCTGGATTTGAAGGGGCCAAAATACCGTATTACACCAGGGTCTGTATTGTATGTTGATGCACCATAACTGTTCGATGCCAGTGAGATAAAGTGGGTAATTCATACTAAACTTGTAATTATATCCGCACTATTTTTTCGAGGTCAGCCGATGAGTAAGGACGTAAATTTCAGTATGCCAAAAATTTCAGCCGATAGAAAAGACCAGAAACTGGCCGGTTCCGATGTTGTTGATCGGCTGGATAAACGAAAAATATTTGCAGATGCCAATTACCCCTATAAAACGAAAATGAAACGGGGGGAATATGAGCGCTTAAAAACAGAGCTGCAGATCGAGTTTTTAAAAATGCAGGGCTGGGTGAAGGAGACCGGGCAGCGCGTGCTGATTTTTTTCGAGGGCCGTGACGCGGCGGGTAAGGGGGGTACGATTAAACGCATGATGGAGCATATGAACCCGCGTGGAGCACGCGTGGTTGCGCTGGAAAAGCCGAGTGAACTGGAACAGGGCGAGTGGTATTTCCAGCGTTATTTGCGTCACCTGCCGAGTAAGGGTGAAATCGTCATGTTTGATCGTTCCTGGTATAACCGCGCTGGTGTCGAGCGTGTAATGGGGTTCTGCAAGCCCGGTGAGTACCTGGAATTTATGCGACAGGCGCCCGAGCTGGAACGTATGCTGGTGCGTAGTGGTATTACGTTATTCAAGCTCTGGTTTTCGGTGAGTCGCAACGAGCAGTTCAGGCGCTTCCAGGGGCGCCAGCATGATCCCCTGAAACAGTGGAAGTTGAGCCCGATTGATTTGTCATCACTGGATAAGTGGGAAGAGTACACCGAGGCCAAGGAGGCCATGTTTTTCTATACCGATACTGCGGATGCCCCCTGGACCGTGGTCAAGTCCGATTGCAAAAAACGTGCACGCATAAATGCAATGCGTTTTGTGCTGAATAAACTGGATTACCCGAATAAGAATAAAGCGATTGCCATACCGCCAGATGAATTGATTGTAGGTTCTGCGGTGGACATCTATGAGAAGGGTGAACATATCCTGGATAAGGCGCCGAAAATAAAAACCTGATATGGATAGAATACCCAATCCGGCTAGATTGGCTTATGTTTGCCGGGATGATTTTCCCAGGTTGTAGGCATCGAGTAAGGCAAGCTTGATATTGAGCTGGATGTCGGCAGGTATTTTGTCCAGGTGTTTTTTTGCAATGCCATCAATGAGTTGATCAATTTCCTGGTTGTTCCAGGCCTGTTCAAACTCTATTATTGCAAAACGGGTGTCATCCAGAAAAGAGCAGGCTAGTCCCGTAGGGTTTCTAAAGACTATTGGGTATGACTCCATGGCGTCGTACATGTATGAGTAGGTGTCGATGTTATTGGCACGGGCAAGCTGTAAGTGAAGGTCAGGTAATTTTCCGGTTGACGTCATTATCGCATCGAGATCCAGGGTTTCGCACAGGTCAAAGTTTTCGCCTTTGAATGAAAATTTAATCGTTGCCTCAATAGTGGAATTCATAATGGATCCGGGGTAAATAATAATGGGTGATATAAATCATACTGACATAATTTTAATTGTCGAGTAATTAATCTTTGGGGCTATGGTTATTTTGGTAGGTATCTTCACCCATTTTCTGAATCTGGAAATCAATCATTTTATTAAAGACGAAAAGTAACTTGTCGTATCCTCTGGATGCGGGCTCTAAATGCTGCAAGCAATGATGCATGGCCTCGATAGTGGACAGGTGGCCAGGGTCGGTTGCTTTACGTATACGGTAGTTTGATGCCTTATTAATATTGAGTTTTATACAGGGTAACTGTTGCAGATTGGGTGATGTTAGCCAAATTTTTTTTGCCTTGCGCCATGTGGCATCGATAAATATCAGGTTGCTAACGGGTTTCTGTTGACTCTCGTTGAAATCACTTAAACTGCTTGCGGCATGGTCGGGGTAAACAATCGCAGTTGATTTGTTATGCTGTTGTAAAAGCTTATTCAAGCTGGTGTGCTGGCTAAAATCTTCAGCGACAAAAGTGGTGATATTTTCCAGGTACAACTGGGCTATAATGGCTGTGCCCTTACTGTGAGTGGCTTCTGTTGGGTGCTGTAGCAGGGTGATATGGGTTTTATTATTGATGGTCGGTATTAGCCCGCAAATACAGGCCGTGCTGGCGCGATAACACTGGTAACAGAATGGACGAGACATTGCTACATAATATCATAATTAATAAAGCTGATGATATCGGGCTGCTACGTGTGAAACGTTTTTTTCGCGAGCAGGGGATGCGTCCCCAGGCGGCAAAGTCGGATCGGGTTTACATGGCCTTACATGAAGATAAGCTGCTAGCTGCGTTACGTCTGTGTCCGTTTGGCGATAATTGGGTGTTGCGTAGTATGTGCGTGGAATCCAGTTATCGTGGACAGGGAATAGGGCGCCATTTTTTGAAGTCATTACTAAATGTTTTTGCAGAAACAGAATGTTATTGTTTTGCCTATGAACACCTGGTGGTGTTTTACCAGTCTACAGGTTTTAAGTTAATAGAAGTTGAACAGGTGCCTTTAATTGTTGCTGAACGATTCAGGTGTTACCAGAATAGCGGAAAAAATGTTTGTTTAATGCAATACAGGCCTGGTTGATATTTAACCCGGGTCTATCTGTTGTTGTCGAAAGTGAAACGTCTTATCTTTATGGGGCCTGATTTTATTTCATGGTGTTGAAATAGCCTACCAGCTGGGTTAGTTCACCGGCCTGTTGATCGAGTGATTCACTTGCTGCGGCAGCCTCTTCAACTAGTGCGGCATTCTGTTGAGTCATTTCATCCATCGACATTATGGCCTTGTTGATCTGTTCTATACCCAGTGTTTGTTCCTGGCTGGCGGTTGCGATATTGGCAACAATTTCACTCACCTGGTTAACAGACTTAACAATCTCTTCAAGGGCTACGCCTGATTCATTAACAAGTTGTGATCCATCCTTTACCTTTACGACACTGTCGGAAATCAGGTCTTTAATCTGTTTCGCAGCCGTCGCACTACGCTGGGCAAGGTTTCGTACTTCACTGGCCACTACGGCAAAGCCACGTCCCTGGTCGCCTGCACGTGCGGCTTCTACAGAGGCGTTGAGTGCCAGCAAATTGGTCTGGAAAGCGATTTCATCAATGACGCTAATAATATCCGCAATCTTGCCTGAGCTTTCATTGATGGCGGACATGGCATTGATGGCGCGACCAACAATTTCACCGCCATGCTGTGCCTGTGTTCGTGCACCCATCGCCAGTTTGTCTGCATTATTTGCATTGTCTGAGTTTTGTTTTACGGTGCTGGTCAATTCTTCCATGCTGGATGCGGTTTCCTCAAGCGAGGATGCCTGTTGTTCTGTCCTTGAGCTCAGGTCGGAATTGCCCTGGGAAATTTCAGAGCTTGCAGTATTTATGTTTTCTGCGGAAGTACGTATTTTCTGTACAATATCCTTTAGTTTATTGATGGTGTCATTGGCACTATTGGCCAGGTTGCCAAATGCACCGCTATAACCCGTACTGACATTATGGGTCAGGTCACCAGTCGCCATGGATGATAGTACTTCTTCGACTTCCTTAATGCTGTCGTTTACGACATGGGTCATTTCATTTACGCCCTGCCCCAGGTTTCTTATAAAGCCTTCCTTGTTTTCAAGATTAATACGGTTTTGAAGTTCGCCCTTTGCAACAGCATTAACCACCCTGTCGATTTCCTGTTCCATGATTAATTGTTCGGTAACATCCGCCCATTCAACAGCGGTGCCTTCTCGTTTTCCATTTTTGTCGACAACAGGATTTACAACCAGATCAAAACTGCGTCCACCAAGATTTACGCGCGCCCTGTGTTCAGTGGTTAGCCTGGCCAGGATGCCTTTCTGGTGTTCCGGTTTTTTATGGAACTGGTCAATGCTTTCGCCCAGTAGTTTGTCGGCATTAAAGTTGGGCAAATCCTTTTGTATGTCGGATTCGGCATTTTGCAGGATATCGTGCAAAGTTTTGTTAACATACAATATGTTTCTATTGTCATCGGCCAGCATAACGCTAGTCGATACATTATCCAGGGCTGTCTTGATGCGCAAGCCTTCAGTTACCAGTCGACTGGATTCATTCATGTCATAACTCAATTTAATTTGCATTGATTTGAGTTCACGCCTGACACGTCCTATTTCATCCCCGGATGATATATCAATGTCGTTAAATAGCTTACCTTCAGCAATATTCTTGAATATACCGCGGACGGCCTCCAGTGGGTTTATGATGCTGTAGCGCAAGGATAGCCAGAAAATAGAAAACAGGAGAATAAAGCCAATAACCGGCATTATGGCAACGGCTTTGGAACCTATATCCAGTATTTGTTTTATATCAGCACTTACTTTCTCGGTGCGTTGAATAAATACGGTATCCAGTTTTTTCAGTGCCTCGATGGCTGGTGCATCGCTGATCTTAACGCGACCATCGATTTCCATGGCTGTATTGCCGTCCCGGATCATCGCCTTAATAGGCTCAAGCATCGATGCATAATCGTTGGCAACCGATTCAATAATGATGAGCGCCTGTAGTTCTTCTGGTTGTATGTCTTCGAGCGCACGATAGGTAGTAATTGTCTGTTTGAGCTGTAAATGATTTTCTTCAAATTGTTGCTTATGTTTTTCGGCGCCACGTAATACGTAGTTTTTAAATTGGTGGATAGCGCCACCATAGCCAAATTGCTGCATTATGTTTTTCTGCAGGGTCTGGCGCTTTAATACATGTTCCTGGTAATCAAACCAGTGGCCACCAATGAGGTTCATTGGCGTCCATGCAAATACGCCGGAGAGCGCAAAACTGATGGCCATGAAGAGCATCAGGATATAAAACTTTTTCATTAAGGATAAAGATTTAAGTGCCGAGAGTTTTTGTAAAATCGATGGCCTGGGTATTTTGCCGGCATTGAGTCGGTGGTAAAGATCGTCGGCATTTTTTACCTGTTGGCTTGTAGGCTTGCGCCGTACCGAAAGATATTCAGATATATGCCCATTTTTAGTGATGGGGGTGACATTGGCTTCGACCCAGTAATAATCACCATTTTTTGCGCGATTTTTTACTATGCCTGTCCACGGCTTGCCAAGCTTGATGGTGTCCCATAAATCCTGGAAAGCGATAGCGGGCATATCCGGGTGGCGAACTAAATTGTGATTAATGCCAATCAGTTCCTTTTCCGTGTAACCACTGATCTCAATGAAGTCCTTATTCACATAAGTAATAATGCCTTTTAGATTTGTTTTTGAAACGATCACATGGTCGTTGCTGAGCGAAATTTCATGGTCTGTAACTGGTGTGTTAAGTTTCATATCAGTATCCCGCAGGCATTAGATCAGCACCGTCTGTGTAATATAGAAAATGACCACCATGGGTAAGTCCGTAGTGGTAAAGCTCCAGTAATATAGTGAAATAAATAAAATGACAATAATTAATCATCAGGAGTATAGACGATGAAATAAAAGAAAAAGTATTACAGTAGATTTGTTCGGCTTGCATTGTGATTGAATTGATAAGAATCAAAAATGCCAGTGAGTGAGGCGGCTTATTTGTAACGATTTTGTAACATTGCTGCGATGTTTAATGAAAGCATTTTTTAAATGCCGCGCTTTCAAGAAAGTTGTAGCAGAGGTGATCGATGCCTGTTTGAACAGGCTTATATGTTTGTCCCGGCGGCTTTATTTTGTTTTATTAAATAACTAATTATCAGGATTGCTGGCAAACCCAATACTGACGCATAAATATAAAATACAAAATAGCCATAACTATCTACAACGATACCCGAGAAGCCGGCAATGAGTTTGGGGAACAGGGTCATGAGTGAACTGAACAGGGCGTATTGGGTGGCGGTGTAGGCCGTATTGGTGAGGCTGGATAGATAGGCGATGAATACAGCGGTGGCGATGCCGCCGGCGAGGCTGTCGGCACTGATGACCAGGGCCAGCATGTTGATGTCGGGACCAAGGTTGGCGAGTAGTGCGAATAATAAATTACTCAGGATTACCAGTACGCCACCCAGTAATAAAATTTTCATAATGCCGTAACGCACTACCAGTATGCCGCCGAGTGCTACACCGACGATGGTGAGAAAAAATCCAAACAGTTTGGTGACACTGGCGATTTCTGTCTTGCTGAAACCAAGATCCAGGTAAAAGGGATTGGCCATTACCGCCATGGTGATGTCGGTGATCCGGTAGGTGCCAATGAGTAATAAAATGACCCAGGCTATCTTGCCGGTGCGGCGGAAAAATTCTGCAAAGGGGCTGATCACTGCACTGCTGAACCAGTCGCTGAAGGCCTGTGTGCGGCCATGGATGTGTAGCCTTGAATCGATGCGATGCGCCAGCTGTTCTTCATAGGCCAGGGTGTCGGCTTTGATGTTGCGTTCGGGTTCATTAATCACCAGGGTGGTGATAATGCCAACGGCAGTGAGTGCCGCCATCACTATATAGGCTACCTGCCAGTTGATGAAATCGGCAATATAGAGTGAGCCTGCGCCTGCCGCCAGGGTGGCAACGCGATAACCCAGTACATAGGTGGCCGCCATCGCGGCCTGGTATTCCTTGTCTACGGCTTCGATGCGATAGGCATCGATCACCACGTCCTGTGTTGCCGATGAAAAGGCAACCAGTAAGGCATAGATTGCGAACAGTTGAATGTTATTTGCTGGCGTGGTTATGGCGAGTAATAACAGCCCGCAGGCTATACCCGATTGTGCCAGTAGCAACCAGCTGCGACGCTGGCCAAATCGCCGCGTGAGCAGGGGCAGGGGGATGCGGTCAACAATCGGTGCCCAGAAGATCTTGATCGAATACATGATGCCGATCCAGCTGAAGAAGCCAATCGTGGTACGGCTGATATCGGATTCACTGAGCCAGGCAGAGAGGGTGGAAAAGACCAGCAAAAAAGGCAGGCCGGCGGAGAAGCCGAGCAATAACATCACCAGGATACGTGGCTGCGAATAGACGCTTAGGGCATCACGCCAGTTATGCATTGCTTTATGGTCTGTCATTTAGAGTTCGTAGTCGTAATCAATAATTAAGGGGGCGTGATCCGAGAAGCGTTCGTCTTTATAGATGCTGGCCTTTTTCACCGTGTCTTTTAGCCTGGGCGTGATGATCTGGTAATCAATGCGCCAGCCCGTATTATTGGCCCAGGCCTGGCCCCGGTTGCTCCACCAGGTGTACTGGTCGGGTCGCTGATCCACGACACGGAAGGCGTCCACATAACCCACCTCATCAAACAGCTGGTCCAGCCATTCGCGCTCTTCGGGCAGGAAGCCGGAATTTTTCTGGTTGCTACGCCAGTTTTTTATATCGATATTTTTATGCGCGATGTTCCAGTCACCACAGATGATGTACTCACGGCGTTTGCGCCGGAGTTTCTGTAAATAGAGTTTGAAGCGTGCCATGAAATCAAACTTTAATAGCTGGCGTTCTTCACTGGAGGAACCTGAATGCATGTAGAGGGAGATTACGCTCAGTTGATCGAACTGAACTTCGATGTAGCGCCCCTCGACATCAATATCATGCATGCCAATGCCATTGATGATCTTTTTCGGTTCCTTTTTACTATAAATAGCAACGCCGCTGTAGCCCTTTTTTTCGGCATCGTGATAGTAGCAGTGATAGCCCCGGGGGCAGAAGATCTCGTCGCTCAGCTGGTGTTCCTGTGCCTTGGTCTCCTGGATGCAGATCACATCGGCCTTCTGTTTCTTTAGCCAGTCGAAGAAGCCCTTGCGCGCGGCGGCGCGGATACCATTGGTATTTACTGATATAATTCGCATCAAATCAAATTGCATTTATAATTATGAGTGCAGCTATTCTACACAACTACACAGGCAGGATCATGCAATATAACCAGCACCGCTTCATTGAGCTCGCACTCGAGTACAATGTCCTTCGATTTGGTGAATTTAAACTCAAGTCGGGTCGTGTCAGTCCCTATTTCTTTAATGCGGGGCTGTTCAATACCGGTAAGGCGCTGGCCGAGCTGGGGCGTTGCTATGCCCAGGCGATAGTGGATAGCGGTATCGCCTATGATGTTATGTTCGGCCCTGCCTATAAGGGGATCCCACTGGTGGCGGTGACCGCGATGGCGATGTACCAGGACCATGGCATTGATATGCCCTATGCCTTTAACCGTAAGGAGAAGAAGGCGCATGGCGAGGGGGGCAATATTGTCGGTGCGCCACTGGCCGGCCGTGTGCTGATCCTGGATGACGTCATCACTGCCGGTACCGCGATCCGCGAGGCGATTGATATTATCGATGCGGCAGATGCCACCAGCGTCGGCGTGGTGATTGCGCTGGATCGGCAGGAGAAGGGCACGGGTGACCTGTCGGCCATCCAGCAGGTGAAGCAGGAGTACGGCCTGGATGTGGCCAGTATCGTGAATATGGAGCACCTGATCCAGTACCTGTCAGAAAAGGGCGAAGAAAATGAGATGCTGGATGCCATGAAATTCTATCGTGCCGAGTATGGCTGTTAACTCAGGATCAGCTTGAGCCCGACCAGTAGTGTAATCACTTCGTAGCTACGTTTGATGAGCCGGTTGCCCTTGATGATTGACAGGTGCGCGCCCAGGTAGCCACCAATCAGTGAACCCAGTAGCAGGGCGGGTAACCACTGCCAGTAAATATCACCGAGCAGGCCTAGGGTGACCGCGCCTATGCCGTTCCAGAAGAGACCGACCAGGATTAAGGTGTAGGCAACCGCCAGCTTGTAGTCCATACCAAACCAGCGTACCAGCCAGAGGGTTACGAACAGGCCGGTGCCCGAGGTGAGCGAGCCGTTCAGCACGCCAATTAGAAACAGGACCAGACCACCAAAAACCAGGCTGGGGCCCTTGCGGTGACTGGGTTTGAGGTGCTGCCCCAGCTCTGGTGACAGCCAGGAGTAAATACCCAGCCCCATGGTGAGTATGCCAAGCGCGAGTTCCGCCATCCGGTCGGGCACGGTGAGGATGATGCTGGCACCGAGGATGACACCGGGCATACCGTAAGCCAGTATCAACAGGGCAAAACGGCGTTCCAGTGGGCTGCTCCTGAGATGGCGTAGTGTCGCGCCCACCCCCAGGGCAACGCTGGCGACCTTGTGCGTCGCCAGGGCGATACCAAAGGGCAGGCCAAGGAAAATCAGCGCGGGTAGCTGGATCAGCCCCGCACCACCACCGGCCAGTGCGGAAAACAGGTTGGCCATCAGGGAAATAATAAATAAAAGTAGCTGGTCTAGTTCCATTACAGGGGCTTTTCAGGATGTTGGTGCTTATTTTGCCGCATCGGGGCAAAAAGCCCAAATGCTGTATATACTCATTAACGTAAATAAATAGTTGTGGAGGTAAGGGGTGAAGCAGTTTTCTCGATGGTTTGTACAGTTAGTTGTGGTTGTTGCGATAACCCCAGTGCAGGCCGGGCTCAACCGATGGGTCGATGAAGAGGGGCATGTCCACTATGGTGATGCGGTACCTTCTGAATATTTAGGTAAGGATCGGGCCGTACTGAGTTCTCAGGGCGTGGTCATCGAAGAAGTCAATGCGATGAAGACGGAGAAGGAGCTGACCGAGGAGGCGAGGCAGTTAGAAATACAGAAGCAGGCCCTGATCGAACAGAAGAAAAAGGACCTGAGGGACCGCGTGCTGCTGGATACCTTTACTACGGAACGGGATATCCTGATGGTGCGTGACGCGCGCATTGACTCCATCGATTCACAGATCAACCTCACAGAGACCATTATTAAGGATCACGAGAAGAAGGTAAAAAAACTCAGGGCACACATTGAAAATATTGAAAAATCGGGCAGGGAAGTACCCGAAAATACCCTCGATGAACTGAAAGGTGTCACCCGGCAGCTCGAAACCAGTTATCACTATGTCGAGACAAAAAGCCAGGAACGTGAAAAGATATTACAGAGCTTCGACCAGGATATCAGGCGTTTCCGTACCCTGAAGCAGGCACGAAAGAAAAAATAGCCTTTGTCGTTTGCCCACCCAGCCAATAGATCTGTTAACATTCAGGCCCCCTGATATTAACCCTTTGTTGCTTATATGACGCCAGACCGTCTACAGATTATTATTGCCAGTCTCAATCGTCGCCAGCCAGATTTAACCGTGATTATGGAGAATGTCATCAAGCCGCATAACCTGGCGGCTGTAGCCAGGAGTTCCGATGCGGTAGGCTGCCTGGATGTACATGCCATTACAGAAAAGAAATCCATCAAGCTGTCACAAATGTCGGCCGGTGGTGTGCGTAAATGGATCCAGTTGCATTGCCACAAGACGACAGAAGCCTGTGTGCAACAGCTTAAGGCACAGGGGATGCAGATCGTTACCACCTGTCTTGCCGATGATTCGAAAAATTTTCGTGAAGTGGATTATACAAAGCCGACAGCGATCCTCGTTGGCACAGAACTCGAAGGCATCAGTGAACAGGCCATGGCACTGGCCGACGAGCATATTACCATTCCCATGTTTGGCCATGTGCAGTCACTCAATGTCTCGGTAGCGACCGCGCTGGTATTGTATGAGGCACAACGCCAGCGAGAGCTGGCGGGCATGTATGAGCAACGACGATTGAGCGATGATGTTTATAAGCGACTGTTGTTCGAGGGCTGTCACCCCCAGGTAACACGGTACTGTAAGGCGAAAAAAATCCCCTATCCCGAAATTAATGATGAGGCCGAAATTATCGAGCCAGTAGCCGATAGCAAGACTTTCAGTAATGAAGGGCTTACCGAGTGGTTGCGTAAGAAATCACCTTGAATTTATTGTTGCTTAATATTTCAGGGTAGATAGCCAGTATTGGCCAATTCGATATTAAAAGAGAACGCAAATTCACGCGAATGCACGCAAATAAATAATAATGATTTCATTGTTATTCTGAGCGAAGGCAAGTGTCTATAAATAATAGCTGCCTTTATTCGCGTTTTCTTTTTCGTTGCACAAATAACTAGCAAAAAGTAATGCTGTTATTCAGGCATTTAGCTTCATCTACTAACCTTTTATTAAGGTGCCCACACCTTCATCCGTAAGGAGTTCCAGTAATACTGCATGGGGTACGCGGCCATCGATAATGTGTGCTGTTTTTACCCCGGACTTTACTGCATCCAGTGCGCAATTTACCTTGGGTAGCATGCCGCCATGGATAGTGCCGTCGGCGATATACTCTTCCACCTGCCGGGCATCGATACCCGTAAGCAATTTTTCCTGCTTGTCGAGTATGCCGGCAGTATTGGTGAGCAGTAACAGTTTTTCTGCGCCCAGGACCGTGGCCAGTTTACCGGCGACCAGGTCAGCATTGATATTATAGGACTCGCCATTTTCACCTACCCCGATCGGGGCAATGACAGGGATGAACTTGTTATTGTCCAGCATCGAGACGACCGAAGGGTCGATGGTATCGATTTCACCCACGTGGCCGAGATCGATAATTTCTGGCACATCCAGCTCGGCTGTTTTCTGGGTGATATGCATTTTTTTGGCGCGAATCAGGCTGCCATCCTTGCCCGTTAGACCCACCGCGCGACCGCCCTGCTGGTTAATCATGGTGACGATGCTTTTATTGACCAGGCCGCCGAGGACCATTTCAACTATGTCCATGGTCTCCTGGTCGGTAACGCGCATACCATCAATAAATTTTGATTCCTTGCCGACACGTTCCAGTAGTTTGCCAATTTGCGGGCCGCCACCGTGAACAACTACAGGATTCACGCCCACCTGTTTTAGCAGCACGATGTCACGCGCAAAACCAATTTTCAGGGCCTCATCAGTCATTGCATTGCCGCCGTACTTGATGACGATGGTCTTGCCATTCAATTTTTGTATGTAGGGTAAGGCCTCTGATAAAACCTTTACGACATGACCGGCTTTATTATTATCCACGGTGAAATCCTTAAAAGGGTAAATTTAAATGTTTGTCGATACGTAAAATCTGTTCACGAAAGATTGCCTGGATGTCATTTAGCGTGGCCTCATCTTCGGCCTCAAAACGCAGTACCAGGCAGGGGGTTGTGTTGGACGGGCGAATCAGTCCCCAGCCTTTGTCCCAGTTTACACGCATACCATCGATGCGTGAAATACTGGCGTTATTAAATACGGCTTTTTGTTTAAAAACATCCATAAACTTATAGTGTTCACCCTCGGCAAAATGAATCTGTAGTTCGGGCGTGTTGTAACTATCGGGTAATGCACCAAAAATTTCATCTGCCGCCTGTGATTTCTGGCTGAGTATTTCCAGCATACGTGCTGCACTATAGAGGCCGTCATCAAAACCGTACCAGCGGTCCTTGAAGAAAATGTGTCCGGACATTTCACCGGCAAGTAAAGCCCCGGTTTCTTTCATCTTTGCCTTGAGTAACGAGTGGCCGCTCTTCCACATCAGGGGGCTGCCCCCACGTTCTGTGATGGCATTGCCCAGGTGATAACTGGATTTTACATCATAAATAATTTGAGCACCGGGATTGCGTGATAGTACATCTTCTGCATATAAAATCATCTGTCGATCGGGCCAGATGACGTGTTGTTTATTATCGATAACACCAACACGGTCGCCATCGCCATCAAAGGCAAGCCCGAGATCCAGTTTATTTTCTTTTATCGTCGCACAGATATCCTTCAGGTTTTCCAGTTTGCTCGGGTCGGGGTGGTGATTGGGGAAGCTGCCATCGACATTACAAAATAACTCGGTCACGGTGCAGCCCAGGCGCTGGAATAATTCAGTGGCAATGACACTGGCCGCGCCATTACCGCAATCAATAGCAATATTCATCGGCCTTTCCAGTTTGATACCAGAGACAATACGCGCAAGATAAGCATCGAGTACCTGCTCTGTACGATAACTACCATTACCCTGGGTTAAATGACCGGCCTCGATCCGTGTGTATAAATCAGTAATATCATCCCCGTACAGGGTATCACCGGCCAGGAGTATTTTAAGCCCGTTGTATTCGGGTGGATTGTGGCTGCCCGTGATCATGATGCCGGTACCGGTATTGAAGTGGTGACTGGCAAAATAGAGTACCGGTGTCGGTACCATGCCTATATCGATAACATCACAGCCGCCAGCCTGCAAACCTTCTGCAAGTGCTCTGGCCAGTTGTTCACTGTGCAGGCGACCATCTCGACCAATAACAACGATGTTGTTGTTTTGTGCAGATGCCCTTGAGGCGAAGGCGTGTCCAACCTGGCGTACGGTATCGGCGGATAGATCAGTGCTGACAATGCCACGGATGTCATACATCCTGAAAATGGCGGGATTAATACAGCTCATTGCACAATAGACACGTAAACTTATTTCTGGCCCGAATGCCCAAAGCCGCCTGCACCGCGGGCACTGTCATCAAATTCTTCAACCTCGTCGAAATCCACCTGTATTACGGGCAGGAAGACCAGTTGTGCAATACGGTCACCGACCTCGATGGTGAAGTCCTTATTGCCCCGGTTCCAGATAGAGACAAACAGCTGGCCCTGGTAGTCCGAGTCAATCAGGCCCACCAGGTTGCCGAGTACGATGCCGTGCTTGTGGCCCAGGCCCGAGCGGGGCAGGATGGTTGCTGCCAGTGAGGGGTCGCCGATATGGATCGCAATGCCGGTGGGAATCAGCTCGGTATCACCGGGCCTGAGTATAAAGGTATCGTCAATACAGGCGCGCAGGTCCATGCCGGCCGAGCCTTCGGTGGCGTGTCTGGGCAGGGGGATTTCATTGCCAATACGGGGGTCGAGTACTTTTAACTGGATTTTTTTCATAGGGATTTTGAATGGTTTTTTAGTTGATAGTGTTCGGTAATTAATTGCATCAGCTGGCGTGCAATCTCGGTTTTTCTGGCTTTTTCCAGGTGAACATGGTGTTCGCCCCAGAAGACATCCAGTGCATTGTATTCGCTGTTGAAGCCAATGTCTTCTTCATCGGCTGGATTGCATGCGACAAGATTGGCGGCAATCATATCCAGTTTTTTCTGGCGTAATTTGGCTCGGGCATGGGCCTGCACATCCTGTGTTTCGGCAGCAAAACCAACGCTGAAGGGCGGCCTGTTTTGTGCGGCTACCTCGCCGAGGATATCGGGATTACGCTGTAGCTGGATGCTCAGCTGTTCAGCAGATTTTTTTATTTTCTGGTCATGGGTTTGTGCCGGGGTGTAATCAGCAACAGCGGCGGTGGCGATAAAAATGGCCTGCTGGGCGATATCGCTCATCACCGCGTCATACATCTGCCGTGCGGATTCTACCCTGATGGTGGTCACCCCGGGTGGTGGTGGCAGGGCGACCGGTCCACTGACCAGCGTCACATGGGCGCCGGCCTGTTGTGCCGCCTGTGCCAGCGCATAGCCCATGCGCCCCGAACTCCGGTTACCAATAAAACGTACCGGGTCAATGGCCTCATAGGTGGGGCCGGCCGTAATCATGATGTTGATATCCTGGAGTGGCCCTGGTGCAAATAGTGCAGCCGTTCTATCCAGCAGATCGCCGACTGCGAGCATACGGCCCTCACCGGTTTCGCCGCAGGCCTGGTAGCCCGCATCGGGACCAAAGATGTGTACGCCCCGATCGACCAGTTGTCGAAGGTTGTCCTGTGTTGCCTCGGCTGACCACATCACGTGGTTCATTGCAGGCGCCACAGCCAGCGGTGCCTTGCTGGCGAGACACACGGCAGAGACCAGGTCATCGGCACGGCCATGGGCCAGTTTCGCCAGGGTGTTAGCCGTTGCCGGTGCTAACAGTATGGCATCGGCCCAGCGTGCCAGTTCGATATGGCCCATCGCCGCTTCTGACTCGGAATCCAGCAGGTCGAGGTGTACAGGCTGGCCAGACAGGGCCTGGAAGGTGAGTGGTGTTACAAACGCCGTGGCTGCCCGGGTCATCACCACGCGCACCTTGGCGCCCGCATCCTGTAGGCGACGCAAAAGCTCGGCACTCTTATAGGCGGCAATACCGCCGCTGATGGCGAGTAGAATATGTTTGTTGTTTAAATGGCTCATTGTGGGACATTTTACCAGATTGTTACCGGCTTTATCTTACAACTGTTAAAGAGCGTATCGAATGCGGTAGTATTGGCACAGCAGTAGACTTGGTCTTTTTCAAACAGGGATGTGAAATGGCAATAACCGACTGGCCCCTGGCAGAACGCCCCAGGGAAAAATTACTTGCACAGGGTGCTGCATCACTCAGTGATGCGGAACTACTGGCGATCTTTTTACGTACCGGTATCCGCGGCAAAACCGCAGTCGATTTATCGCAGGACCTGTTGCAGGGTTTTGGTGGTCTACGCCATTTGCTAAAGGCGGATATGCCGGAGTTCTGTAGTCATGCGGGTCTTGGTAATGCCAAGTACGCCCAGTTACAGGCGGTACTGGAAATGGCACGGCGTTATTTGTTTGAAACCCTGAAACGGGGCGATGCACTGACCAGCCCGACGGAGACACGCCAGTATTTAACCGATCAGTTACGTGATTATCAGCATGAGGTGTTTGCTGCACTGTTCCTGGACCAGCGTCACCGGGTGATCTGTTTTGAGGAGTTGTTCATGGGGACCATCGATGGTGCCTCGGTTTATCCGCGCGAGGTAGTGAAAAAGGCATTGCACTATAATTCGGCCGCTGTGATCTTTGCGCACAATCACCCCTCGGGTGTCGCCGAGCCAAGCTCAGCGGATGAACGTATTACACGGCGTCTTATCGACGCACTGGCGCTGATCGACGTGCGTGTACTGGATCACTTTGTGATTGGCGACGAGGTGGTGTCCTTTGCCGAGCGCGGCCTTATTTGAGGCGCTGTAAATAGCCCCAGCTGAATTGCTGAATAGCATACCTGTCGCTGTTTATATTTTCCCGTAAATGGGCGGTATGGTTAGGTAGCCATAGACGCTGGTTGGCTCGCATCCTGGCTGGGTCATTATTGATAAAAGCCTGCGGATTCATCGCAACGATGTCTTCCATTAGCGGCTTGCGCAAAAACCGGTTGCGGGGTAATAGCTGTTGCATAATTTCGCCCAGCGTATCGCCGGGCTTAACATCCCAGTAGGTCTGGCTGATACCATAAACCTGAATTATTTTTGACTCAGCATGCAGATTTCCGGACAAAAATAAAATACTGGCAATAAATAAATATTTCATAGTGACTGACAGGGGCCTTTGTTAGCATAGAGTATAGCAGCTAATGATTTGATGCGTGGCGGTGAACCCGTGACCGTTAAGGAGTTATGGCAATGTATCTGCGTGTGAGACAGCGAGTATTAAAACTGCTATTGGCGAGTATCCTGATGTCCTTGTCAGTACTGTATGCTGGGGCGGCAGATACCGATATTGTCTGGTATGGACTCGACACGCACCAGCAGCCAGTGATTCACCTGTATTTTTTCTGGTCAAAAAAATGCCCACATTGCCTGACGGCTGAGCCGGATGTTCGACGTATCGCGGCTGAGTATCCGTGGCTGTCTTTACACTCGCTGGAACTGTCTGAGCACGCAGATAATGTAGAGGCCTATATACGCATGGCCGAGGCGCTTAAACAGCAGGCCAGTAGCGTGCCGGCCTTCATGGCCTGCGGGCAAATGGTAACCGGTTATGCTGATTATCAGACCACCGGCAGGGAATTAAAATCATGGCTGGCGGCCTGTTATAACTTTGCACGGCTTGAGCATCCCGATAATAGCAGGGTCTTCGACTGGGCAAGTCGACAGGTAGATCTCGAACTGCCACTGATCGGCCAGTTATCTGCCGATACATTTTCGTTGCCGGTGATGACGTTGGTGATAGCGGCGATGGATGCCTTTAATCCCTGTGCATTCTTCGTGCTGCTTTTTTTGCTGAGTATGCTGGTGCATGTACAAAGCCGTGCACGTATTGCGTTCATTGGTGGCCTGTTTATCTTTTGTTCAGGCCTGATGTACTTCGTATTTATGGCGGCCTGGTTGAATATGTTTATGTACCTTGGCGAGCTGCGAATCATGACCCTGGTTGCCGGGGTCGTGGCGATAGTTATGGCCATAATTAATATAAAAGATTATTTCTGGTTTAGAGAAGGTATAAGCCTGAGTATTCCGGACAGCCTAAAGTCGGGACTGTTTGGGCGCATGCGCAGGCTATTAAACGTTAACAGCCTGCCGGCAATGCTGTTGGCCACCCTGGTGCTGGCACTGGCCGCGAATAGTTATGAATTATTATGTACCGCTGGTTTTCCTATGGTGTATACGCGTCTATTGACGCTGAGTGATTTATCCGTCGCACAGTATTATCTTTACCTGCTGTTGTATAACCTGATCTATATTGTGCCGCTGCTTTTTATCCTGTTGTTGTTTATATTAAAGCTGGGTTCACGCAAGCTGACAGAGCAGGAGGGTCGGTTATTAAAGCTGATCTCGGGTAATATGCTACTGATGCTGGGGCTGCTACTGGTAACCGCACCAGAAACACTGAATAATCCATGGGTCGCCCTGGGTTTGTTGCTGGTGGCGATCCTGACAACCTGGCTGATCCATAAAATAAAAAAGGTAATGTATTGAGCGTATTAAAAGTAAGCCAGCTGGTGTACCAGGGCTGTGGTCCTGTAGACCTGGCGATCGAGGCGGGTGAATGTATCGGCCTGACCGGTGAGTCGGGTAGTGGCAAAAGTTTATTATTAAGGGCTATTGCCGATCTGGATGAGCATCGTGGTGATGTGTTATTGGGCGATGTCAATTGTAAGTCGGTGGCGGCGCCGGAGTGGCGCCAGCAGGTTGCCCTGTTGCCGGCAGATAGCCAGTGGTGGTTTGATACCGTTGGCGAGCATTTTAATGCCACAGATACTGAGCTATTTCAGCGACTGGGTTTTAAACCACAGGTAGCTGACTGGATGGTGAGCCGTTTATCCAGTGGTGAAAAGCAGCGACTGGCATTAATTCGTATGCTGGCGAGTCAACCACGGGTTTTATTACTGGACGAGCCCACTGCCAACCTGGATCGGCAGAACACAACCGGCTTCGAACAGATTGTTGCCGATTATCTTGCGACGCATAATGCCTGTGCCATCTGGGTCAGCCACGACCGGGAGCAATTACAGCGTATCACGCATAAAATATACACCATAGAAAAAGGACGACTCAATTTATGCTGATTAAATTAACTGCATTTGATCTATCACTCGCCGCATGCCTGGTGTTGTTGCTGGCTTTGCTGAGCTGGAAGATGCAGCTGCTGATCACGCGCCAGTTGCTGGTCGCCGGCCTGCGTACAACCGTGCAGTTGTTACTAATTGGCCTGGTGCTGAAGTCGGTATTTTCCAATGTAAACATTGCCTGGGTGATCATGATTACCCTGGTCATGTTATCGGTGGCGGGCTGGGAAATCCTGTCGCGGCAACATCGAAAATTAAAAGTCTGGTGGGGCTTTGGTATCAGTACGGCCTCACTATTTGTTTCCTCCTTTATGGTGACCTTGCTGGCACTGACCACCATTATCCAGGCCGATCCCTGGTATCACCCCCAGTATGCGATTCCCTTGCTGGGCATGTTGCTGGGTAATACTATGACCGGTATTGCACTGGGTATGGATCGCCTGATTCAAACGGCCTGGCAGCAGCGCATGATTATTGAGCAGCGTCTAATGCTGGGGCAGACCAGTAGTCAGGCACTGGCAGAAATACGCCGTGACAGTATGCGTGCCGGCATGATCCCCATTATTAATTCAATGGCGGCAGCGGGTATTGTGAGCTTGCCTGGTATGATGACGGGCCAGATTCTGGCCGGCGCGGCCCCGGTCGAGGCAGTGAAATACCAGATCCTGATCATGTTCCTGATTACCAGCGGTACGGGTTTTGGTGTTATTTCGGTGCTGTGGTTAATGTCCCGACGTTTGTTTGATGAGCGCCATAGATTGCGTTTTGACCAGCTGTTAAAACAGGTGTAATGATTATTTTTAAGGGTAAAGAAATAATGAAAAAAGATTCATATGAAGCGATGTTATCCGAGGTCCAGGCCTTCCATGATAAACATGATTTTAAAAATACCGGTGGTGAAGAGCTCAGTTATCGTGTGGCCCTGATGGCGGAAGAGCTGGGTGAAATTTCTGCCTGTGTCACCAAGGGCAAGCCCGTCGAGGCGCTGGCAGAGGAGTGTGCCGACCTGTTGATCCTGGTCATGGGCACAGCCATTGCGCAGGACTTTGATTTGAACCAGGCCTTCTGGGATAAAATGCAAAAAATCATGAAACGTGAATCACGTATGGTCAATGGACGGATAAGGGTCTCCGAGTTCAGGGATTAGATGTAGTACAGGAGAAAATGCAAGTGAACGCGAATATACGCAAATAACAGGAATGGCTTTATGCTGAGGCTGGGGGTGTTTACAGGGTTAATGTTTTATTAGCACTGTTCGCGTCCATTTGCGTTTTCTTGTTGTTTTGATTTCTAAACAGTCACTGATGACTAGTTTGGAGAATTGCTAATTATCGGATAAAGAACGAGTAAATTGGCATTTACTGTGAATAATGCAATAGATACACGGTGTGGTTTAGTCTTTGGTGATGCGGCCAGTGACCATATTCATTTCACGCATATAGAGCAGTAGTTCGCCCTGCATTTCATCCTTGCTGGTAAAGGGGCCCACCTGTTTGCCTTCGCGTGTTTCAAAATACCACATACCATTGGTGCAGAAATAGCGTTCACTCCTGAAAGGGATGTTCTTGTCTTCTTCCCCCGCTCTGTGGTCGCTCATGTATGCCTCCGGTTATTAATAGTGTGATGGGAGTGTACAAAATAAAAAAGGTACAGCTTCAAGCATAAATAACCTGTTCTTTTTTGCAAGGGCTATATGACCGGCGGTAGCTGCAGTGGCACCAAATTAATTAAACGCTCACCGGTCAGTTAATTCTGGAATTCTTTGTTAAGTTTAATAAATTCTTCCAGTGCTGCCTGCATTTCTTCTTCCGAGTCAAATGGCCCCTGCTGGCCACCGCCGCGCAGCTCAAAATACCAGAGATTATTGATGTTATAGGTTCGCTCCATGCGATCCGTTTTAACTGTTGCTTCGTCTTTTCTTGTGCTGGGTTCTGTCATGGTGAGTTCTTCAATTCTCTAGCATAATAAACTGGGGTTTTACCAGGGACTCATAGTCCTTGTAATTCATTTGCAGGACTTCAGAGTGTGTGCCGGCATTGAATGATATTTTTTCATCCTCGGTGAGGCTTTCAGCAACATATACATCCATATCATAAAGGTTGCCGAAGGGGGGCATGGCGCCAACTTCACAATCATTGAAGCGGCTGAAGAACTCCTGTTCAGAGGCAAGTTCCAGTGTGTCGGAATTCAGCGCCAGTCGCAGGGTGTCCAGGTTGACCTTGAAGTTGGCCGGTACCACGGCCATTGCCAGTTCCCCGTCATTTTTCACGATCACGGTTTTCGCCATTTCCTTACTGGGTATATGTACGCTCTTGGCTATGTCTACTGCGGTAAAGGCCAGCGAGTGCATAATGGAGATATACTTAATATCGTTATTGTCCAGGAAGTTCTTGAGCGTCTTTGACGGCATGTCGGTACCCTGCTTTTGTCATTAGATTGCTTTCGAAAAACGTTTTGAATCTTGCGGCTGTTTAAGGTAACGGTCGAAATTCATGCAGATGTTACGAATTAATAATCGGCCCTTATCGGTTACCTTAATGCCTTCATCATCCAGTTCAATTAAACCATCTTCATGCATTGGGACTAGTTGCTTTAACTCATCCGCGAAATACTGTTTGAAATTAATATTATTATTACTCTCAAAGTCAGAAAATTTCAATTGGAAATGACAAATTAACTGCATTATGGCATTACGACGAATGATATCGTCGTCATCTATTTCAACGCCGCGGAATACAGCCAGCTGGCCGGCGTCGATGCGCTCACTGTATTCTTCCAGTGTTTTTACGTTTTGTGCGAAGCTCCGGCCGACGGTGCCAATGGAGGTGATACCGAGGCCAATAAGGTCGCAATCCGCATGGGTGGCATAGCCCTGGAAATTCCGGTAGAGCTTGCCATTTTTTTGTGCGATGGCCAGTTCATCATCGGGTTTGGCAAAATGATCCATACCGATGTAAACATAACCGGCCTGGGTGAGCCGTTCGATACTCATTTTCAGGATGTCGAGTTTTACCGCAGCTTCCGGCATGTCTTCCGGGTTAATGCGGCGCTGGGGTTTGAACAGTTCCGGTAAATGGGCGTAATTAAAGATCGACAGGCGATCCGGGTTAATATCGATAATTTTTTGCAGGGTCTCAGCAAAGCTATCAACGGTCTGTAGCGGCAGGCCGTAGATCAGGTCGACACTGATTGATTTAAAGCCTTCGCTGCGTGCTGCCGCCAGGGCGGACAGGGTCTGCTCTTCGGTCTGGATGCGATTAACCGCTTTCTGTACGGCGGGGTTAAAATCCTGTACACCCAGGCTCATACGGTTAAAACCAATTTCACGCAGCAACGCGATGCTGTCACCGGTGACTTCGCGGGGATCAATCTCAATCGAGTATTCACCGCTGTCATCGTCGTGCAGATTAAAATGACGACGTGTCACGGCCATGAGTTCGCGCATCTGGTCATGGCTGATAAAGGTGGGTGTACCACCGCCCCAGTGTAATTGGTTGACCTTGCGCTGTGGGTCGAACAGGCTGGCCTGCATTTCGATCTCTTTGTGTAGGCGTGACAGGTAAGGGTCGGCCTTGCTGCGATCCTTGGTAATGACCTTGTTACAGGCGCAGTAGTAACAGATGGTGTCACAGAAGGGCAGGTGGAAGTACAGCGAGAGGTCCTTGCCGCTCCTGTTCGACAGGTCGGCATTACGCCGGTAATCGTCCAGTGTGTACTCGTCGGTAAACTGTACTGCCGTAGGATAGGAGGTATAACGGGGGCCAGCCCTGTCATAGCGCTTTATAAGTTCAAGATCAAAAGTAATATCTGGCATGGTATCTATTGGGTTAGGCTAATGGCTTAAGTGTACAACAAGTTGAGGCAGGTATTTTGACATATGCTAAATGAGACTGTTTAGTACGTCCAGCAGCTGCTCGACCTGTTGGTTGCTGTGGGCGGCGGAGAGGGTAACGCGCAGCCGTGCCGTGCCTTCCGGTACGGTAGGCGGGCGAATTGCAGTAATGAGAATACCCTGTTCGAAGAGTTGCTGGCTCAATGCTACGGCCCTGCCTGTATCACCTATCATGATGGGCTGAATGGCGGTATCCGATGGCATCAGGTTTATGCCCATCTCTCTGGCCCCCTGTTTGAATCGTGTAATCAGTGCCCCTAGATGCTCGCGACGCCATTCATCCTGTTGCAGCTGTCTAAGGGCTTCACGGCTGGCCTCGGCCAGGGCTGCGGGCATGGCGGTGGTGTAGATATAGCTGCGTGCAGTTTGAATCAGGTATTCGATGATGTCTTCTGAGGCGGCGATAAAGGCACCGGCCGTGCCGAAGGCCTTGCCCAGTGTCGCCATATAAATGGGGACATCGGTGCCCTGTATCAACTGGTGTGAAAGGCTGCCGCGCCCCTGTTTGCCGAGCACGCCGATGCCGTGCGCATCATCAACCATCAGCCAGCTGTCATTCTCGCGACAGGTTTTGCTGATGGCGGCAAGCGGCGCCATATCGCCATCCATACTAAACACGGCATCGGTGAGTACCAGCTTTTCACCCCGGTCGCGGCCAGCCAGTTTGGCCGACAGGTCATCCGTATCGAGGTGCTGGTAGCGTTGCAGGCGGGCGCCGCTAAGCAGGCCGGCATCCAGCAGCGAGGCATGGTTGAGTCGATCTTCGAGTACCAGGTCGCCTCGACCGCAGAGTGCCTGTGCTATCGCCAGGTTGGCCATGTAGCCGGTAGAAAATAACAGTGCACGGGGATAACCACTGAACGCGGCCAGTTCCTCCTCCAGTGCATGGTGGGCACGGCTGTGGCCATTCACCAGGTGCGCGGCACCGCTGCCGTTACCGTAGGTTTCTATGCCCCGGATGAAGGCGCGCCTGATGTCCGGGTGGTTGGCGAATCCCAGGTAATCGTTACTACAGAAGTTGAGCCGTTGCTGGCCATCAATGGTGATCACCGGTCCCTGCGGTGAATCAACAATGCGCCGGCTGCGATACAGCTGGTGTTGTTGTCGCTGCTCCAGTTCGGCGCGCAGGTTCTTCATGGGGTAACTAGGATGAGCAGGCGGATGCCTTGAACTCGGACGTGTCGTCAAGGGTGGAAGGGGTAATGCCTAAGTGGTTAAACAGCGCCATATCATCATTGGTTTCACAGTTTTCCGTGGTCAGCAGTTTTTCGCCATAGAAAATGGAGTTGGCACCGGCAAAGAAGCATAGTGCCTGCATCTCGTCACTCATTTCATGGCGACCGGCAGAGAGGCGTACCTGCGATTTTGGCATCAGCAGGCGGGCGACCGCGATGGATTTTACAAACTCGATCGGGTCAATACTGTCGGCGCCATACAGTGGGGTGCCCTCGATTTGTACCAGCATATTAATCGGTACGCTTTCCGGGTGCTGCGCAAGGTTAGCCAGCTGCTGTAGCATCGAGGCGCGGTCGGTCGAGGTCTCGCCCATACCCAGGATGCCACCACTACAGATATTGATACCGGAGTCGCGAATATGGTTCAGCGTATCGAGGCGATCCTGGAAGGTGCGGGTGGTGATGACGTTACCGTAAAACTCCGGTGAGGTGTCGAGGTTATGGTTGTAATAATCCAGCCCCGACTGTTTTAGCTGTTCGCTCTGGCTCTGGGTAAGCATGCCGAGGGTGACGCAGGTCTCCATGCCCAGTGCCTTGACCGCAGAAATCATCTCGGCGACTTTTTCCAGATTCTTGTCGGTCGGGTTGCGCCATGCGGCACCCATGCAGAACCGGGTAGAGCCATTGGCCCTGGCAATTTTTGCCTTTTCCAGTACCTCATCCAGCGGCAGCAGGCGCTCACGTTCAATTTCAGTTTTGTGGTGAGCGCTCTGTGAGCAGTAACCACAGTCCTCGGAACAGGCACCGGTCTTGATGCTCAGCAGGGAGCTGATCTGCACCTCGTTAGGATTATGGAATTCACGGTGAATCGAATGTGCCCTGAACAGCAGGTCATTGAAGGGCAGGGTGAACAGGCTGGCGATTTCGTCCAGGGTCCAGTCGTGTCTTAGGGCTGTCTGAGTCATGATGTAGGTCTTGCAATTCAACGGAAAATGGCCGCTAATAATACCGTTTTTCCGGCCATGCTGACAGGGACTTGTATGTTAAAACGGATCTTGCAGCGGATTTATCCGCAAAATTGTGTGTTATGTGGTGCCAGCAGCGCCAGTGAGGCCGGTTTATGTGTCGATTGCCAGGCTGATCTGCTGGCTAATCCGACGGCCTGCGCACGTTGTGCTTTGCCCCTGGCAGCGGCATCCCGTCATTTGCTCTGTGGCCAGTGCCTGCAAAAAGGCCCGGTATTTGATGCGGCCTGGAGCCCCTTTATCTACGCCCAGCCGCTGGAATGGATGATCCACCAGCTCAAATTCAATGGCCGGTTGCTGTATGCGAAGTGGCTGGCCGAGCTGGCCTGCAAGCAGCTACCGCAACTGGATGAAATCCCCGACTGTATTCTGCCCGTACCCCTGCATCCTTCACGCCTTCGAGCGCGTGGTTTTAACCAGGCACTGGAGCTGGCCAGGCCCCTGGCACGGGCCCTGTCATTACCGCTGGATAGCCGTCACTGCCGGCGACTGATCCATACCTCGCCCCAGACCGGTATGGATGCTAAACAGCGGCGTAAAAATATCAGGGGGGCATTTAGTTTTGAGAACCCTGCGGCCTATGACTACGTGGTCGTGTTTGATGATGTTATCACTACCGGCTCAACGGTTTCGGAGCTGGCACGGGTGATAAAACGTGAAGGTGTCCGGCGCGTGGATGTATGGAGCCTGGCGCGGGCGGATAAGTCCTGGTGAGGTTATTGCTGGGTGGCCTTCAGCCAGTCGCAGGCATCGTCCATGCTGCGAAAAATGTTTATATTCACGGGTATCTGGTCACTCATGGTCCTGAACATCCTCGCCAGTCCATAGGCCAGATCGGTGCTAACAACCAGTGCTATACGATAATCTACACCGCGTTTATCGGTGTTGTTGGCAATGTAGTGGGAAATTTTATCTACTGTATCGACAGACATTTGGCTCAGGTCTGCCTGGCGTAAATCCCAGAGTGCATCCATGCCCTTGACAAAGCCCGGCACGGTATCAATCTCATGGAAACTGCTGAAAAATTTATTGAAATTGAACTCGCCCTCGACTATACGTTCAACGCAATGGAGTTCGCTGTTAATGTGGGTATGAATAGGCATAGGGGTAGTCCTTTGTACAACAATATCCATCGTGTTACTAATGGCCAGGCCAAAGCCCGAATATATTTAAATATAATGCCCCGAAGAGTGAAATCATTCAACCCAGTAATCAATAAAAATGCCGGCGAATACAACCAGGCCGAACCAGTTGTTGTTAAGGAAGGCCTGTATGCAGGGGGCTGGCTGACGGTGCCTGATCAGGTACTGCTGGTAGATCATAAGGCCGCTACCAGCCAACAGGCCCAGGTAGTAATACAGCCCCAGTTCCGACTGTTGTCCAATGAGCAGTAGATCCAGTAACAGCAGGGTCTGCAGCATACCGATAATGAAACGGTCCGCGTCGCCAAATAATATGGCCGTGGATTTGACGCCTATTTTTAGATCATCCTTCTTGTCCGCCATGGCGTACATGGTGTCATAGGCCGTGGCCCATAAGACGGTGGCCATAAACAGTAGCCAGGTCACCGGGGTGATCTCGTTGGCCTGTGCCGTAAAGGCCATGGGGGCGGCCCAGCCAAAGGCCGCGCCCAGGTGGACCTGGGGCATATAGTGAAAGCGCTTCATGAACGGGTAACTGGCCGCCAGGGCGATGCCAACGAATGACATGTAAATGGTCAGTTCGTTCATCAGTAACACCAGGGCAAAGGCGCTGAGTGAGAGTACGCTGAATACGACCAGGGCTTCCTTGACGGTAATTTTCCCTGCGGCCAGAGGGCGATTGCGGGTGCGTTCCACGTGGGGATCAATATCGCGATCCGCAAAGTCGTTAATTGCGCAGCCAGCTGAACGCATCAGGAACACACCGGTGACAAACACGAACAGTACCAGTGAATCGGGCCAGCCTTTGGCTGCAATCCAAAGCGCCCATAGCGTAGGCCATAGCAATAGATAGGTGCCGATCGGCCGATCCAGCCGGATCAGGTAGGCATAGTGCTCCAGTCGCTCAATCCATGCCGGACAGGGTGTGGAGGGGTATAGGGCTTTTAATATTTTAAACAATAACATGAGCTATGCAGGTGTTCTGGCTGTCGTCAGACTGCTATATTACCCGAGCGGAGAATTTCACTTAAGGTTTTTTCATGACAAAACAATACGATTATGAGCTGATTGCCATTGGCGGCGGCAGTGGCGGCCTCTCGGTGGCAGAGCGAGCCGCATCTTACGGTATTAAATGTGCCGTCGTCGAGAGCGGTAAAATGGGCGGTACCTGCGTTAATGTTGGTTGCGTGCCGAAGAAGGTGATGTGGTTTGGTGCCAACCTGGCACATGCGCTGAAGGATGCGCAGGACTATGGTTTTGATGTGGAAAACCGGGGCTTCGACTGGCAGCAACTGGTCACCAAACGCGATGACTATATCAAGGGCATCAACAGCTGGTATCACACCTACCTGGCCGATTCGAATATCGATGAGATACAGGGTTTTGCATCCTTCATCGATGCACACACGCTGGATGTCGATGGCAAACGCTACACCGCAAAACATATCGTGGTCTCACCGGGTACAAAACCGATGGTGCCCGATATCCCTGGTGCCGAGCTGGGCATCACCTCCGATGGTTTTTTTGAGTTGCAGGATATGCCTAAACAGGTCGCCATTGTCGGTTCCGGTTATATTGCCGTGGAGCTGGCCGGTGTCCTCAATAGCCTGGGTGCTGATGTCTGTATGTATTTGCGCAAGGAGCATGTGCTGCGTTCCTTTGATGCCATGTTGCGCGAGTCACTGCTGGAGGAAATGCTCGATAGTGGCATAGATATCATGTCCCGTACCCAGCTGGTAGAAATACGCCAGGAGGCCGATGGCAAGTTGACACTGGTTGATGAAAAGGGCCGTGAAAATAGCGGTTTCGATCAGCTTATCTGGGCCATAGGCCGTGACCCCAATACCGAGGGGATGAAGCTGGATGCTGCAGGCATTGCAGTCGATGAGCAGGGTTATATCCCGACCGATAAATTCCAGAAAACCAATGTCGATCATATCTTTGCACTGGGTGACGTTACCGGTCGCGCACCCCTGACGCCGGTGGCCATAGCTGCGGGTCGTCGACTCGCCGACCGTTTGTATAACAACCAGGTCGATCGCCACCTGGATTATTCACTGGTGCCGACGGTGGTGTTTAGTCACCCGCCTATTGGCACCGTGGGGTTGACTGAAGAGGACGCGCGTGAACAGCATGGTGAGGCCGTAAAGGTTTATCAAACACGGTTTACTGCGATGTATAACGCCCTGACCCGCCACAAGGTACAGACCGCAATGAAGCTGGTGTGCGTGGGCGCACAGGAAAAGGTCATCGGTTGTCATGTGATCGGCCCCGGTGCCGATGAAATGATGCAGGGCTTTGCGGTAGCGATCCGTATGGGCGCCACCAAGAAAGACCTGGATGATACGATTGCAATACACCCCACCAGTTCTGAAGAGCTGGTCACCATGCGTTAAATAGTGGGTCCATGGAATGAAAAAAAATATTCGCCCTTATAAAACAATCGAACCCAAAATTGCAGCCAGTGCCTACATTGATGATGCGGCGGTGGTAATTGGTGATGTGGTGATTGGCGACGATGCATCCGTCTGGCCGATGGTGGCAATCCGGGGCGATGTGAATAGCATTCGCATAGGAGCCAGGACCAATGTACAGGATGGCTGCGTGTTGCATGTGACCCATGATGGCCCGCTCAGTCCCGGTGGCTTTTCACTGGCCATTGGGGATGAGGTGACCATTGGCCACAATGCGGTATTGCATGCCTGTACTATCGAAGACCGGTGCCTGATTGGTATGGGTTCAGTGATACTGGACGGTGCGGTGATTAAGTCCGGTGCTATAGTCGGTGCCGGTAGTGTCGTGTCACCGGGTAAGGTGCTTGAAGGCGGTTGCCTGTACCTGGGAGCGCCGGCAAAAAAAATTCGTGAACTGACGGAAAAGGAAAAAGATTTCCTGGCCTATTCATCAAAACATTATGTAAGTCTCAAAAATGATTACATGAATGACGATAATTAGCCGGGTTTACTTTTATACACAGGCTCACAAGGAGCGAGATGATGAAATTAGTTAAATATGTCCTGGCCGTTATCTGTGCATCGGTTGCATTCCAGTCACTGGCCGCTGATGGTATTGCGCGTGCAAACTTTACCACGGCGATAGAAAATCGTGAGCCGGTTGATGAAGTCACCGAGCTGGCAAACGATACAACAAAAATTTATTACTTTACTGAAATCCAGGGCCTGGAAGGCCAGACGATTACGCATCGTTGGGAACAGAATGGTGAAGTGCAGGCCAATGTGTCATTTACCGTGGGTGGCAATCGCTGGCGCATCTGGTCCAGTAAAAACCTGCAACCGGAATGGACCGGCGAATGGCAGGTCATGGTTGTCGATGAAGCAGGTAACGTACTGTCGCAAAACAGCTTTAATTATGTGGCAGCAAACACTGAATCAACTGGCGAAACAACAGCGGTTACTGCTGAAGAGGCTCCCACAATGGAGACAGGTGAAGTGGCAGAAGAAGACCTGCCTAACATTGCACCTGCTGCCGGTGGTGATGCAGAAGCGCCTGCAGCTCAGTAGATTTACTTTGTTTGAATTGAAAAAGCCCGCTGGTCGGGCTTTTTTTATGCCCTGAGTGATGCGCGAATAAGTTGAATGACCGGTGCCGTTTGCGGTCGAACACCACGCCAGATGGCAAAGGATTCTGCCGCCTGTTCAACCAGCATGCCGAGACCATCCAGGCAGCCAGTAGCGCCCTGCTGTTTACCCCAGCGCATAAAGGGCGTGGCTTCGGCGGCGTACATCATGTCATAAACCGTCGCGCCCTGTGCCAGTATGCCATCGGGCAGGGGCGGTAGTTCACCGCTTAAACTGGCGGATGTGCCGTTAATAATTAAATCAAATGTTTCACTTGCGAGATCAGCAAAACCACAGCCCTGGATATGGCCCATGTCTGAAAAATCATGGGCCAGTTGATGTGCCCTGTCGGCTGTGCGATTGGCAATCACCAGTGTAGAGGGTAGCTGTTGCAGGATGGGTTCGAGTACACCACGTACGGCACCGCCTGCACCCAGTATTAAAATACGTTTGGCATTGAGGTGGATATGATGATTGTGGCTGAGGTCATTCACCAGCCCGGTGCCATCGGTGGTATCACCGTAATAGTCACCAACACCATTCAGTACCAGTGTATTTACCGCACCGGCACGTTGTGCACGATCACTGAGTGAGGTGGCCAGTTGATAGGCGTCTAGCTTGAAGGGTACGGTAACATTCAGGCCCCTGCCATTATTGGCCTGGAAGTGCGCGACAAACTCGGCCACCTTGCCCGGCTCAACCCGCTCGGCTGTGTAGCTAAGCACCTGTCCGGTCTGTCGTGCAAACTCGGCATGGATCAGGGGGGATTTACTGTGGGCTATGGGATTACCGATAACCGCATAACGATCCATTAACCGGATTCCTTTAACCAGCGTGCCGCATCCTTCGCATAGTAGGTCAGGATGCCATCAGCGCCGGCACGTTTGAAACACAGCAGGGCTTCGAGCACGCAGGCCTTTTCATCCAGCCAGCCATTTTGCGCCGCCGCCTTCAGCATCGCGTATTCCCCACTGACGTGATAGACATAGGTGGGTGCGCCAAATGCATCCTTGATGCGTCGTACTATATCCAGGTAGGGCATGCCCGGCTTGATCATCACCATGTCGGCGCCCTCATGCAGGTCCAGTTCGACTTCACGCAGGGCTTCATCGGAATTGGCAGGGTCCATCTGGTAACTGTATTTATTGCCGCCGGCAAGGTTGGCTGCCGAGCCAACCGCATCGCGGAACGGGCCGTAAAAGCTGGAGGCGTACTTGGCCGAATAGGCGAGTATGCGGGTATGGATGTGTCCCGCCTGTTCCAGTGACTGGCGGATCTCACCAATACGCCCATCCATCATGTCGGAGGGGCCGACGATGTCCGCACCGGCAGCTGCGTGGGAGACTGCCTGTTTTTTCAGTACCTCGACGGTTTCATCATTGAGTACGTAGCCCGTGTCGTCGATAAGCCCATCCTGGCCGTGGCTGGTGAAGGGGTCGAGTGCCACATCGGTCATCACCCCCAGTTCGGGAAAGCGGCTCTTCAGTGCGCGCACCGCGCGTTGCGCCAGTCCCTCGGGATTATAGGCCTCGGCCGCATCATCGGATTTTTTATCCTGGGGAACCACGGGAAACAGGGCAATGGCCGGTATGCCCAGTTGCACGCACGTTTCTGCCTCTTTTAGTAGCAGGTCAATACTGACCCGCTCAATACCGGGCATAGATGTGACGGCTTCACGCTGGTTTTCACCCTCAAGGATAAACATCGGGTAGATGAAGTCGTTGGCGGTCAGTATATTTTCGCGCATCAGTCGACGGCTGAAGTCATCTCTGCGCATACGGCGCATGCGTAAATTCGGATAAGGACTGGTTTTATTCACATTGGTTTCCCGGCTAATGAATGTTTTAATGGCATTTTAAACAGACTTAACGATTGCTGACAGGAGAAAATAGGCTGATGCTCAGGAAATGTCTAGTCTTTATGCTGTTGATCAATGCCTCGCTGGCATCTGCGGCTAATGACGCTGTATTTAAATACACGGTGAATAAATCCATGGACCTGGTTTATGCCGATGTCTATAAGGGTCTGGAAAATGCGGGTTTCTATGTGGTATTCGAGGCCGATATCGGTGCCAATATCTCGCGGTTTGCAGAAAAATGGGGTGACAATTACAACCGTAATCAACTGGAATCGATCAGGAGTATGGTGTTCTGTAATGGCTGGTATGCCAATGCAGTGAGTAATGCCGATCCCGATATGCTGGCACTCTGTCCCCTGCGTATGAGCCTGGTTGAAAAGGCAGGCAAAACCAGTGCCTTATTTGCACGCCCATCGGTCATCGCCTCGGGCAGTGCTGCGAAGCCCCTGCTGGAAAAGATCGAGTCTGAGGTC
>JAOUMO010000083.1 GCA_029881425.1 Gammaproteobacteria bacterium | reverse complement strand
CGAACTGGCTGACCTATTAGGAAATGACGCATGAACCCCTTTGCCTTTCTTATCGATATTTTATTCCAGCTCTACACCACTGCACTCATGCTAAGACTGATCCTGCAATGGGTGCGCGCCGACTTTTACAATCCGGTATCGCAATTTATTGTAAAAATAACCAACCCCGTGGTGATGCCGCTGCGTAAAATCATTCCCGGTCTCTGGGGCATTGATATGGCCACCTTACTACTGGTCATAGTATTTACTGCTGCCAAACTCAGCCTGGTGTACACCCTCACCGGCTATGCCATAACACCGCTGCTGGTTACCGTATCCACCCTGCTGGAGACGGTGGACCTGCTGCTCAATGTGTTTCTCTATGCCATTATTATCCAGGCCATACTCAGCTGGGTGAATCCCGACCCCTATAACCCTATTGTCGGGTTACTCAATAGCCTTAGCTGGCCAGTACTCAAACATTTCCGCAAACTGGTACCGCCCATTAGCGGCTTTGATATTTCACCCATTTTCGCCATCATTGCCATCATGTTTGTAAAACAATCAATCCACTACATTATAAAGATGTTTCTCTAAACAATTACTGACAGGCCCATGACCAACTTTTATCAATGGCAGGATGACGGGCTGGTATTAAACATTAAGGTCCAGCCAAAGGCATCGAGGGATGAACTGGCTGAGATTATGGGTGAGTATTTAAAAGTACGCATCACGGCACCACCGGTCGATGGAAAAGCCAATCAGCACCTCATTCATTTCCTGGCAAAAATATTTAAAGTTGCGAAATCTGACATCGAGCTGCTGTCCGGTGAAACAGGTCGACTCAAACGTATTAAGGTTTTATCACCCCGACAGCTGCCTGCCTGTATAAAAAAACCTAACCTGGCACGCAGCATTTAATAACGGGCTAGTAAAACCAGGTTCCACAAGCCAAAACCAATCACCATAATACCCGCAAACTGTCGCACACCGGTACGCCTGACCCATTGATGTAATTGTGTCGCAAATAAGCCCATGGCCAGTAAATTTGGCAGGGTTCCCAGTCCAAAACTCAACATCAGCAATGCACCCTGCTGGAAACTACCCGCAGCTATCGCCCAGATTAAAACACTATACACCAGCCCACAGGGTAACCACCCCCACAACAAGCCCAACGTCAGTGCATGGCGAAGGTTACTTACCGGTATATAATTGCGCGCCACCGGCTCCAGGTATTTCCAGATAAAACCACCGGCCTTTTCCAGCTTGGCCAGTAACGACCACCAGCCCGCAAGGTACAAACCCAACAACAACATAAAGACAGCCGCAAAAAACTGCAGCGCGATCTGTACACTTCGAATATCCAGCCAGTAAGCCAGTAGCCAGCCAAGTCCACCCATTAAACCACCGGCCAGTGCATAACTAAACAAACGCCCGCCATTATAGGCCAGCAGTAAACTGAAAATATTTGATGATGTTTTGGCCTGTTGTTTGTCCGCCGATAAACCAAAACTTAGGGCACCAACAATTCCACCACACATACCGATACAGTGCACACCACCGAGTAATCCGACTGTGAAAGCCGTTAAATAGCTAAATTCCTGCATATTTCATCAATTTATTTTCTAAAAACCCTTGAATTAAGCATAAAAAGCACTAACAATCCGTCCTAGTGAATAATGACTACACATTATTCAATAACACGTTAATTTTGAATAACAATTTAGGAGCGTCCTAGTATGGCGGTTAAAAAGAAAGCTGCAAAGAAAAAAGTCGCAACAAAAGCGGCACCAGCCAGCACGGTCAAGAAGCCACCTACCAAAAGTGAAATTCTAAACCACATCGCCGGTGAAACAGAATTAAGCCGAAAAGAAGTTAGCGCTGTACTGGATAGCCTTTCCGGTTTGATTGAAAAAAATCTTAAAGCACGTGGCCCCGGTGTCTTTAACATGCCAGGCCTGTTAAAGATCAAGGTCATCAAAAAACCAGCCACCAAAGCCCGTAAAGGCACCAATCCATTTACTGGTGAAGAAATGATGTTCAAAGCCAAGCCTGCCCGTAAGGTAGTTAAGGTACTGGCATTAAAGGGCCTGAAGGACATGGTTTAAACCACCCTGTATCCAGGCAAAAAAACCCGGTTCAACCGGGTTTTTTTTTGCCTGCCTGTTCTCAGTCACTATGAATAAAATTTTCCGTTACGCATAATGTCCTGTATTATCAGCCATAACAAAATGACAGGCTGTTAATCCTTTTTTAATGAATATTCTGGCTAAAAAACTACCCGGGTTTACTGATATCCAGCAATTGAATAGCTGGCTCCCTATCGTCAGTAATACACTGCTGGTGATTGCCTGCAGCTTCACCCTGGCACAAATCACCTGGTTACTCATTCCACAGCCCGACCCGGTTGGTCCACTCCCTGCTGTTACAACACGACCCGCTATAACAGTGGACAGGCTGCAATACGCTCAAATCATTAATAAAAACGCCCTGTTTGGTAATTACCAGGCCACGCAGGTCACACAGAAAATACAGTCCGATGCACCGGAGACCCGCCTCAACCTGGTCCTGAAGGGTGTACTTGCCACTGACCCAATGACTAATGCCAGCGTTATTATTGCCATGGGTAAAAATGGCAAAGAAGATATTTATGGTATTGATGACAAGGTCACCAGTGCAACGATTAAAGAAATCCATGTTGACCGGGTCATACTGGAACGCAATGGACAGTTCGAAACCCTGCGACTGCCAAAGGAATTCAGTGACAATACGCTGATCGATGTCGGTCACGGTGATTCAGCCGAGCTCCCTTCACTGGCTGAAATCCGCAACAAGGTACTTAAAAACCCAACCTCATTTACCCAGTACGCCATTCCCGTGCCTTACCGGGAAAATGGAAAACTCCGGGGTTACAGGCTGCAACAAAAGGGTAACAACCAGTTATTTAGTAGCCTGGGGCTGGTTTCTGGTGATATTGTTATCTCGGTGAATGATATCCCCCTGGACAACCCACAGAAAAGTATCGAGGCATTAAGAGCGCTACAAAATAGCAACCAGGTGACACTTACCCTGCTGCGTAATGGCGCTGAAATACCCTTACAGCTCGAAATACCTTAAGATACGTGTTTTTAATGCAAACCAATGAATCAGGATTGTTACAGGATGTCAGTTAATTTATTTAATAAATTCACCCGGTCACTCGGGCAGCTCGCTGCAGGGATTGCATTTCTACTCGTGCTACAGCCCCAGGCACTGGCTGACCAGATCACCCTAAACCTGAAAGAGGCTGACATCCGTGCACTAATCAGCACTGTCTCCAAGTTCACCGGTAAAAATTTCGTTGTCGATCCCAGGGTCAAGGCCAAGGTAACCGTGGTCTCGGCCAATACCATGTCTGAAGAGGAAGTCTATGAGGTATTTCTTTCCGTGCTCCAGGTGCATGGTTACGCCGCCGTACCGGTGGGCAGTATTATTAAAATCGTCCCCGAGGTAAACGCCAAACAGGGTCCCTTACCACTGGATAACCGTAATCGACATAAGGGTGATACCTTTATTACCCGCGTCATTACCCTGGACCATGTACCCGCAGCCCAACTGGTACCTATCCTGCGTCCACTGGTACCCCAGCAGGGTCACCTGGCCGCCTATAACCCGACCAACACACTGATTATCACCGACTACGCCTCCAATATTAAACGCCTCGGTGAAATTATTGAGAGTATTGACAAGCCAGAAAGTGATGAGCTTGAAATCATCCCATTGAAGCATGCCTCCGCATCTGAGCTGGTGCGTATCTTAAACTCCCTGCATGCCACCGGTGGTGGTGCACCGGCAAATACCCCACAGAATAAGAAAGTGGTACTGGCCGCAGATGACCGCACCAACAGCATACTCATGAGTGGCGAGCGCGCCGAACGACTGAAAATTCGCGCGACGATTGCACACCTTGATACACCCCTGCAAGACGGTGACGGCAACACCCACGTGATTTACCTGAAATATGCCAAGGCAGCCGACCTGGTCAAAATCCTCACGGGCGTACAAAAGGGCCAGGAAACAACAAAAAACCCAAAGGCACCGGCTCAAATTGCCGCCAAAACCAATGCGGATATCCAGTCGGATGAGTCGACCAATGCGATTATTATTACCGCCGGCCCCGACGTGGTACGCCGTATGAAATCCATCATCCGCCAGCTGGACATACGCCGTGCCCAGGTACTGGTGGAATCCATTATTGCTGAGATTTCCAACGACAAGGCCAAGGACCGGAGTGCGCAATTTGTACTGGGTGGTAAAGAGGGCGCAGAAAATACGGTACCTGCTGGGGTAAGTAATTTTGGTGGTGGCAATGGTATTGTTGGCCTGTTCGGTGCCGATCCTTTATCAGTACTGGGCGACGGTCTCACCTTCGGTGCTGGCAGGGACACGGGTAACCGTTTTGCCTTCCTGCTCAAGGCCCTGAATGCGGATGCGGCCACCAATATTTTATCCACACCCAGCATCGTTACCCTGGATAACCAGGAGGCGGAAATTGTTGTTGGACAGAACGTACCCTTCCTCACCGGCTCATTCACCAATACCGGTGGCGGCGATGGTGCCACCAACCCCTTCCAGACCATCGAGCGCCAGGACGTCGGTATCACCCTGAAGGTAACACCACAGATTAACGATGGTGACACCATCAAGCTGGATATAGACCAGGAAATTTCAAGCCTGGCCGAAAGCACAGTAAGCGGCCCCATCACCAAAAAGCGTACCATCAAGACCTCGGTACTGGTAGAAGACGGCGAAGTGCTGGTACTCGGCGGCCTGATTGATGACAACATGCGCGACCGGGTACAGAAAGTACCCATACTGGGTGATGTGCCGCTACTGGGTGCACTGTTCAGGTCTCACAGCACCTCCAAGAGCAAGCAGAACCTGATGATTTTCATGCGCCCGAGCATCCTGCGTGACAAGGCCTCGGCCCTGTATCACACCAATGACAAATACAATTACCTCAGGGCACAGCAGATACAGGCCAGTGAAAAAGGCTTTGGCCTGCTACGCGATGAGGCCGCGCCACTGCTGCCACCCCTGAATGAACTGAGCAGCCCGGAAAACAAACCGGAAAGCCAGCTGCAGTCACCGGAAAAAAATATACCCAACAACAGCCTGAAAGATGAGTATGACTTCCTCTGATTCAGCACTGTCTGTCGCCACTAAAATCACCGCCCAGAGCCTGCCCTATGGTTTTGCCAAAAAGCATGGCGTGGTCATAGGCCAGATCGACGACGACAAAATCCAGATCCTCTATCGTAACAGCATCCAGCCCCAGGTCCTGGGCGAGGTTCGCCGGGTACTGGGGCGACAGCTCCACCTCAGCAGCACCAGCCCTGATCAATTTGAGGCCCTGCTGGCACAGACCTATGAGCGTAACAGTGACCAGGCGATGGCGATGATGGAGGATGTCAGTGATGAGCTGGACCTCGATCAGCTGGCAGAAACCATCGAACCGGAAGACCTGCTGGAAGCGGAGGATGACGCCCCTATTATCCGCCTGATTAACGCCCTGTTCACCGAGGCGATCAAGGTGGATGCCTCGGACATCCACATCGAGGCCTACGAAAATCGGATGCGTATCCGTTTCCGCGTCGATGGTGTACTACGTGAAATACTGCAGCCACCAAAAAATATCGCGCCACTGGTGATTTCCCGTATCAAGGTCATGGCCAAACTCGATATCGCAGAGAAACGCCTGCCGCAGGATGGGCGTATTTCACTGCGTATAGCCGGCCGCTCGGTGGACGTGCGTGTCTCCACCCTGCCCTCGGGGCACGGTGAACGTATCGTACTGCGCCTGCTGGACAAGAAGGCCGGACGACTGGACCTGCAGCACCTGGGCATGGCCGAGGGCACAGCTGAGACTATGGATCATCTATTGCACCGACCCCATGGCATCATCCTCGTCACCGGCCCCACCGGTTCCGGTAAGACCACCACCCTCTATGCCGGCCTGACGCGACTCAATGACAAGATACGCAATATCCTTACGGTCGAGGACCCGATCGAATACTACCTCGATGGCATAGGCCAGACACAGGTCAACACCAAGGTCGACATGACCTTTGCCCGTGGCCTCAGGGCGATACTGCGCCAGGACCCCGATGTGGTGATGATCGGCGAAATCCGTGACCTGGAAACCGCTTCGATTGCGGTACAGGCCAGTTTAACCGGTCACCTGGTACTCTCCACCCTGCATACCAATACCGCCATTGGCGCGGTGACCCGTCTACGTGACATGGGGGTGGAACCCTTCCTGCTCGCCTCCAGCCTGATTGGCGTACTCGCCCAGCGACTGGTGCGCAAGCTCTGCCCCCATTGTCGCCAGCCCCATAGCGCCAGCGAAGTCGAGTGTGAATGGCTGGGCGTAGATACTGCCAATCCACCCACTATTTATACGCCCGGTGCCTGTGATGAATGCAACAAGCTGGGCTATGCCGGCCGCACCGGCGTGTATGAACTGGTACCCATAGATGACAAATTACAGAACATGATCCATGACGGCAAAGGTGAACAGGCGCTGGAAAAATATGCCCGTGGCTTCTCCAAAAACCTGCGCCATGATGGGGTAAGACTGGTACTGGAGGGTATCACCTCGGTGGAAGAAATCCTCAGGGTGACCCAGGAAGATTAATTTGTATCCAGACACCAACCATAGCCCAGGACAGCTTTAACCATGGCGGCCTTTGAATACACCGCCCTGGACACCCGCGGCCATGAAAAAAAGGGCGTGATGGAAGGTGATACAGCGCGCCAGGTCAGGCAGCTGCTGCGCGACAAGGGCCTGATGCCGCTACAGATTGATGCCGCCGCACACAAAGACAAAAAACAGAAAGATAAAAGCGCACCCGCAAGTCGGCGTGGCATTAGTGCCACCGACCTGGCGATGTTTACGCGCCAGCTGGCGACCCTGGTACGTGCCGCGCTGCCACTCGATGAGGCCCTGTCTGCCGTTGGCCAGCAGACAGAAAAGCCACGCATTAAAAGTATGGTGTTTGCGATACGCGCCAAGGTGCTGGAGGGTCATACCCTGGCTTCCGGGCTGGCCGATTATCCCCGAGTTTTTCCCGACCTGTTCCGTGCCACCGTGGCCGCCGGCGAGCAGTCCGGGCACCTGGACACGGTGCTGGATCGACTCGCAGACTATGCGGAAAGCCGACAGCAAATGAGCCAGAAGATTGCCCAGGCCACCATCTATCCTGCCATACTCACCATCGTCGCCATGCTGGTGGTGATTGGCCTGCTGACCTATGTGGTACCCCAGATTGTCGAGGTGTTTGACAATACCGGGCAGGAACTGCCCTGGCTGACAATCGCGATGATTAACATCAGCGATTTTTTACGTGACTATATCCTGCTGCTGCTAGCCGGTGGTATAGCTGGCTTCTTCGGCCTGAAGAAATTTCTCGCTATCCCCGCCAATAAACTGCGCTTTCATCGCCAGCAACTGCGCCTGCCGATTATAGGTAAACTGATCCGTGGCCTGAACACCGCACGCTTTGCCCGGACCCTGAGCATCCTCACCTCCAGTGGTGTGCCGGTACTGGATGCACTGAGCCTGTCCGGCCCGGTGATTGCCAACCTGCCGATGCGTGAGGCGGTCAAGACCGCATCCAACCGGGTGCGTGAAGGCTCGACCATCCATGGCGCCCTGGAGCAGAGCCGCCTGTTCCCACCCATGACCCTGCACCTGATTGCCAGTGGTGAAAACAGCGGTAAGCTGGAAGAAATGCTGGATCGTGCCGCGGTTCAGCAGGAACGTGAACTGGAAACCCTGATCGCCACCTTCATGGGCCTGTTTGAACCCCTGCTGATCGTGTTTATGGGCGTGGTGGTGCTACTCATCGTGATGGCGATCCTTATGCCGATTATGAACATGAATGACCTGATGCAATAACAGGAACACCCCGCCAGAAATCGCACCATATAAATGCGCATCCACCACCACATGACCACCGCTCAGGGACTCTGATCCCGGCAGCGCACCGGACCACTGCTCCCACACCAGCTTGCCGCCAATTAACAGCAATAACAGCAGGCCCGATTTTTTATAGCGCCGGGACTCATAGCCCGCACCGAGAATAAACAGGCCGTGCAACACACCGGACAGGCCGACATAAAAATGCAACTCGGGATTAAACAGGTACAGGCCCAGGCCGGTAAACAGCGCCGAGAACAAGGTAAAGAGCAACCAGGTCAGGGGCGGGGCATAGTCATTAAAAAATAGCGCCAACAGGATGAGGCCCGCCATGTTCAAACCCAGGTGACCCCAGTTGAGATGCACTAAATGCGCCGACAGCAACAACCCGTAATGGCCCGCTTCAATCTGCTGCCGATCAAATCGTAGCGCGTCCTCAAGCCCGGTTAACTGCATCACAAAACACAAGATAAATAGAACTATCCAGAAACCATGGCTATCTATATATCCGCGTAAAATCAATTTCATGTTATGTTGTTGAAATCTGTATCTGTTATCATCGAACCAGTTTAACCATAAAGCCTGTAGGGAGCTATCCGTGATGGGGAAAAAAATCAACCGACAACAGGGTTTTACCCTGATTGAAATTATTGTAGTGGTGGTGATCATTGGCCTGCTGGCCGGCATGATTGCACCCAAATTTTTTGGCAAAACCGACCAGGCCAGGATCACCAAGGCGAAGAGCGATATCAGTGCACTGGAAAGCGCACTGGATTTATACAAGCTGGATAATTACAGCTACCCCACCACTGACCAGGGCCTTGAAGCACTGGTCAGCAAGCCGTCGTCTGATCCTGCCCCCGCCAACTGGCAACAGGGAGGCTATGTTAAAAAATTATCCAAAGATCCATGGCAAAGGGATTATCTCTACCTGAGTCCCGGTGAGCACGGCGAGGTCGACATCTATACCCTGGGTGCGGACGGTGTCGAAGGTGGTGAAGGTGCCAATGCCGATATTGGCAACTGGGATACCAACTAGGCCAGTCTTTTACTGCGCTCATACAAGCCGTACTTATGCCCCACTTAAAGCAACGATATCAGACCGGCTTTACCCTGATCGAACTGCTGGTAGTGGTGGTTATTATCAGCCTGTCCGCCGGTATGATGCTGATCAATATATCCTTCTCCGATCCGGAAGATGCGATAGAAAAAGAGGCACGCCGGCTGCACGCCCTACTGCAATTTTCCCACCAGCAGGCCATCATTCGTGGCGAGGAATACGGCCTGCGATTTTATCAGCAGGCCTATGCCTTCATGATTTTTGATGAAGAGACACAGCTCTGGCAGAACGCCGATAGCCAGAAGCACTTTTCATTCCACGAGCTACCCGAGGACATGCAGCTGGACCTGTTAATCGAAGGGACCAACGTGGTCCTGAATACCGAACGTGAAAAGAAACGGTCACCCGGCTCGCAGCAGGAAAATAATGAAAATACGGATACGAAAAAAATAAAACCCCAGGTGTTTTTATTATCCAGCGGTGAACTATCACCCGAGTTCGTCCTTAATTTACGCATTCCCGGCGTTGATACCCATTATGAACTGCATGCCCATGGCAATGGTGAATATGAGATCCAGCATGCAGACTAGGTCATTTTCGAAATGTAAAAACCAGGCCGGCTTCACCCTCATAGAAATCATGGTGGCACTGACCCTTATCGCCATCGCCATGGGCACACTGGTAAAAACAGCAGGCAACCATACCCATAGCGTGGTACTACTCAAACAGAAAACCCTGGCCCACTATGTGGCGATGAACGAAATCACCAAACTGCAGGTGACCGATGAGTGGCCAAGCACGGGCAAAAAAAATGATTCCAGCAAGATGGCCGATCACGAATGGTTC
>JAOUMO010000002.1 GCA_029881425.1 Gammaproteobacteria bacterium | reverse complement strand
TGTTTTCGAATTCATTTCCACCGCTGGCGCATGCGCGTGCGGCCGGTTTAATCCTGGTTGATCTGATGCCATCAGTACGGCATTTAATGGCGCGGCAGAGCATGGGTCTGCTTGGGCGTATGGGTAAGATGATGCGCAGGATCAGTTTGTGAATACAACAACAAACAATAATCAATCCTATGATGTGTTAATCCTCGGCGGTGGTATGGTGGGTTTAACCCTGGCCTGTGCCCTGGGGCAAAATACGCCATTACGTATTGCAGTTATTGAGGCCTATGAGCCCGGCGATATAAATGCCGGCGATGATTACGAACTGCGTGTCTCGGCCATTAGTCGCGGCTCGCAACAGGTATTTATGAATCTAAATGTCTGGGATGGTATGAAGCGCAGGCGCGTTAGTCCCTATGAGCACATGCACGTCTGGGATTCCACCGGTGATGGCAAGATAGATTTTGATGCGGCAGACCTGGGCATAGATGCGCTCGGTCATATTGTAGAAAACAAGGTGACGCAGGCGGCATTGCTGGAGCAGTTAAAAACACTGCAACAGGTCGACTGGTTGTGTCCACTCAAAGTGGAATCGATTGATTACCAGGCGAGTGGTAGTTCGGTCACACTGGATAACGGTAGCATCATTAAAACACGTTTACTGGTAGGTGCCGATGGTGCCAGTTCCCGCGTACGTGAAGCCGCCGCTATTGAACTTGAAACCGCGCCTTATCAGCAAAAGGGTGTGGTCTGTGTGGTTGAATCTACAAAGCATCACGACTACACCGCATGGCAGCGCTTTTTACCGATTGGTCCGCTGGCGTTTCTACCGCTGGGTGATGGCCGTTGTTCGATTGTCTGGTCAGCCGAAGATACTGAGGCTGATCGTCTTGTTGCAATGGATGAAGCGGCTTTCTGTCGTGAACTTGAAGCTGCGTTTGAATATACATTAGGTGCAGTGAAGTCGGTTGGTCCACGTGCTGCTTTTCCCTTAATCCGTCGTCATGCAAAGGCCTATGTCAAACCGGGGCTGGCGTTAATCGGTGATGCAGCACATACCATTCATCCGCTTGCAGGGCAGGGTGTTAATCTGGGTATACTGGACGCGGCCAGCCTGGCACAGGTGATTACTGAGGCGATAGTCCAGCGTAAAGATTTTGCGGATTATAAAACCCTGAGAAAATTTGAGCGTTGGCGCCGGGGTGAAAACACGCTGATGATGTTCAGTATGAGTGGCTTTAAAAATTTATTCAGTAATGATCGGACGGAGTTGAGCCTGGTTCGGAATTTTGGCCTGAACCTTGTGGATGGCCTGGGGCCAGTCAAGTATAAGTTTGTCCGGCATGCGATGGGACTGGAGGGTGATTTGCCGGCGTTGGCGAGGAGTGTAGGTCTTTAGTTTTTCAGTATCTTTCATGGATGCGAGATATCTTGCCTTTTAGATAAGCGTGCTGTCACCGCGTTAATTATTTTTTGATTTACGTTTTTATGGGCTGTTTGAGGTAAATCGATTATTACACCGTTAATGCCCGTAGGGATTAGTGGCATTTTAAAATGCCCTGTAACTGAATGAATCGTGCTGGTGTCTGTTAATGAGATGCCAGGGTTTCCGTAAGCTGAGTTCCAGATGATAAATCATGAATGATTGTATGGGAATGATTCTCTATTTCATCGCCGTGAAAGATAATCCGCAACCGCATCAAGTTCTACATCGGTGAGTGTTTTGGTCTGTTCTACCATCACCGGATTGCTGTTCTGTCGATAGCCATCCCTGATCCATTTTAACTGGCGCAGTAGATAGGCGTGGTGCTGGCCCCTGAGTTTGGGGAACAGGGCTTCATTATTGCCCTGGCCATTATCGCCGTGACACTGGGTGCAGCGTTGCTGGTAAATAGTCTTACCCAGTGCGAGCTGCTTGCCACTGCCCTGGCCCGGGCTGGGGTCGACAGGTAGTCGGGCAATGTAGGCGGTGACATCCAGCAGGGCCTGTTCACCGCCTATGGTTTCTGCATCTGAAAACGGGTACATGGTGGGGTTTTCCCGGCTGCGGGAGCGAATATCCTCCAGTTGCTTGATCAGTACGTTCTGGTGCTGGCCCGCAATGACCGGAAAACTGCCATCGACTTTACCCCAGCCATTCTTGAGATGGCAGCTGGCGCACAGGGCGTAGATCTTTTTTCCATGGGCTATATTGGCTTCCGGTGCTGGCGTGGTCGATAATTTTTCAGGACTTGATGCGGCACAAATCGGAATCAGTCCGGTTAGTGCTATGATCAGGGCTGGTAAAGTGCGATATATCATCATAGGCTTACAGTATCATCATTCTCTGAAAATCGATGTTAAATCAAATCAATCACTATGAATTTTAGACTGTTTTTATATTTCCTGTTGCTTGCGTTATTGAGTCCCGCATTATGGGCAAAGGAAACCAGGACCATTGCTACGGCCGATGCCAGCATTGAGGTGCGTGTATTTGCTGCCGAGGGCCAGGCCCTGTTGCTGGGCTTTCCCTTCGATGAGGGTAAGAGCCGGGCTGAGGAAAAAACCGCCGCTGCACTGGCGGAAGATGGTATCGAGGTCTGGATGACCGATTTTTTGTCGGCTTACATGTTGCCTAATGTCCGTAGTAGCCGTGCTGAAATTCCCTCGGATGCCCTGCTCGCAGTGATCGAGGCAGCAATCAATACCGGTAAAAAAGTCTACCTGATAGCCAGTGGTCCTGATACGGCGCTGGTTTTACGTAGTGCGCGGCTGTGGGAAGCGAGCCATAAACAGCCTCTCTCGGGTGCGGTGCTGATGTTCCCGCGTTTATTCAAGTCGGAACCAGTACCCGGTGTGATTCCTGAGTATATCGATGATGTCGGCAGGACGCGATTACCCTTAATGTTGCTGGAAGGCGAGCGCACACCCAATCGCTGGGGTATCAAGAGCCTCTCCTATGAGCTGGGGAAGGGTGGTAGTGTTGTCACGGCTAAATTGATTCCCGGCGTGCGGGGCTATTTTTTTAAACGCCAGGACCCGAATCGTTCAGAGGAAGTCGTTACCTCACAACTCGCCGGCCTGATTAAGGTCAGCTTATTTTATCTTGGAGGTTTCCACCATTATGATTAATCGAATTGCGCTGCTAGCTCTGCTCTTTATATTTGCTGCTTCAGCCAGTGCAGCTGATCTGAAGCCCTATACCATGACGGGGCCTACACCAGCGCTGAAGTTGCTCGACTTGCAGGGCAGGCCGCATGACCTGGTAGATTACAGGGGCCAGGTTGTTCTACTGCAATTCTGGGCAACCTATTGCACCCCCTGTCGCAAGGAAATGCCCTCGATGAACAAACTGATCAAAAAAATGGGTGATGTGCCATTCAAAATTCTTGCGGTGGATATGGGTGAAAGCAAAAAAGAGGTAATGCGTTTTGTGAATGAAGTAAAGCCCGAGTTTACTATCCTCATGGATGAGCAGGGTGATGCCTTATCCAGCTGGCGCGTTTTTGCTGCGCCATCTAATTTTATTATCGATCCCCAGGGTAATATAAAATACACCCTGTTTGGTGGCGTTGAATGGGATTCAGATGAAATAGTGAATCAGCTCAAGGCCCTGGCAACAAAATAATTCAGTCAAATCCGAGGAGGGGTGTGTAGTCCTTAAGCATACTCTTGTTCACTCTATACATCCTGTTTGTTAACAAAAAGTTACGATCACATTTAAAGCTAAAATTACAGTCTATACTTACAATCAAGTAGCTAATGCTGCTACAAATTGTCTCTAAAAGTCATTTTCCATTAAAAAAATGTGAGTATTCAGGCTGGCCAGAGACCAATACACCCCCCCTATTAAGGAGATATCTATGGTGCTTGAAATTAGTGGTAAGAACATCGAGACCAATGCACAGGGTTTCCTGTGTAATATCGATGAATGGAGTGAATCCTATACAGAGAAAATGGCTGAACAGGATGGTATAAAACTATATAACGATCATTGGGAGTTGATTCTCTATTTCAGGGCGTATTTTCATGAAACCGAAAAGATTCCAACCATGCATAAAGTAGTGCGTGAGCTAGGTAAAAAGAATGTTCACTTCCACGATCAGAAGGACTATGAAAAACACATTTATAAACTCTTTCCAAAAGACCCTGCACGTGAAGTTTGTAAGCTGGCGGGTCTGCCCATGCCGCAACCTGATGACTAATTTTTAAACTTGTCCTGATATAAATAAAAGCCTGCTTTTAAACCAAAGCAGGCTTTTTCTATTTATGCGCTTAGTAAACTGATTCCCAGTGTTAATTGTGCGCCAAACCCGCATAAAAATGTAATGACTCTTAATAAGGGGATTGCAAAGGTAAAGGCACTGTAATGTAACAGGCGCGATATGAAATAAATCATACAGGCATTTGCCGTCATTGTTGAATTGGTGCCTGTAATTTGAACCAGTATCGCCAGTGGCGCAAAGATGACCAGGTTTTCAACGGCGTTGTTATGGGCCTGCATCATGCGATTGGCCCAGGGTTTTTCGGTGCGGGTGTCACCAAGGGGATCCCATAGTGCGTTGACTATTCCCTGCTCTAACATGCGGTTGAGGATGTAGGGCAGCCAGAACAGGGATGTCATTAACAGGGTTGCGATTAGCCAGTATATTTCGATCGTAAGCGAGGTATTCATGGTGTTATTCCTGATGATTGTTGAGCAGGGTAGCCTGGTAGGTTTTCAATAGCCCTGGATTATCCATAGAGCCGTGGTGATGAATCTGTTTCCATTGCCTGTCATGCAGTTGGTATATTCGGCTGGTGCGGATGGCAAGTTCTATTTGCTGGTTATTTATCTCCAGCAAGCCCCTTTCATGGCCGACAGCGATGAACATATCTTTCGTGGGGTGTATCGAATAGTCATAAAACTCTACATAGACCCTGGCTTCGCCATTAAATATCTTTTTGTATACCTCTCTTATTTCATCCCATCCGCGCTTTATGCCGCCCAGTGGATTAGACATGGAGGCGTCATCGGTCTGTAGCCAGTTGCGTTCCATTGATTCAAGGTTTTGGTTGTTAAATGCGGAATAAAAATTTAGCAGCGCCTGGAAGGGTGATGCTATGCCCGTTGCTGTTTCCTTACCAGTTATGGCTTTATTAATTAAGATCATGCCTGTCCCTTAAGTTGTATGTACAACTAGTTGTATAAAAAAATACTATTTAATACGGGTTTCGGTGTTGCGTAATTTTTTTACCAGGCCTGTCAGTTCGGTTTTTCCAATACTGTCGATCATCTTCTGGTAAAGCTGGTTACCTTTTTCTTCCAGTTCAAGTGTAATTTTTTCTGATTTTTTAGTCGGGTAAATACCCTGTTCCCTTGCGTCACCACTAATACCCTGTTTTCTAATAATGAATGCTTTTTTTGCCAGGGCATCGAGGAAGCGTGTCACGGTCGATTTTTCCAGTTTGAGTTCCTGGCTGATCTGTTTGGGTGTAAGGCCGGGGTTGCTTAGTACCAGGCGTAACAGGTAGGCGTGGGAAGGCGAAAGGCCGAACTCGGCGAAGGCATCATCCCAGATGCGATTGACAGCGCGGGTGAGTGCATTGATATTGAAATAGAGGCAACGTTCGAACATAGATTAAGTATAGCCGTACATGGTTGTACGTGCAACCAGTTTTGGGCTGTGTGCTGCATCAGGCAATGTAGCGAACCTGGCAGGGTATTAGAAAAAGTTGTAGTGTCCAGTGAAACTGATTAGAAGGATAAAAAGTGGAAGGTTTCTAACCCGGTGCATGATTATGGGCGAAATGAGGATGAGGTCAGAAACAGGTCGCTTCCTCAGCCAAAGCCAGAGATGCTCTGGTTCTGGCCGAGGTTTTTACTAATGTTGATTTTTCCTGAAAAAACCATAAAACAGGCTTAATCCTGTAACAAATAACCAAAATGCAGCAGGAACGGGAACGGTACTTGTTATTGTGGGTTCAGCTATGCCTACTACATCGGATAGCCAGAAACGGTCTGTGCCGTCACCTGCGCGAAAATTAAAGCTCAGGTATGTGTCACCATTAGTGTATGCATTTTGTAAAAGCGTTGTAATGTCGAACGATAAAGTTGAGTACCCCCCTTCAATTCCGTAAAAAGTGTGTATGAGGGAGCCGGCATTCCATTCATCAATACTAACGACGCCATCCCCTGCAAAGGCATAAACTTCAAATATACCGCCGGGTAGTCCGGGGTCAATGTTGTCAATAGGGATATCGAAAATTGAGGATTGTGGCATGTACGTTAGGCTACTAATGTCAAAATGAGCAATAGTGCGATCTTCTGTGCCGCTTTTAACTGCGTCGAAACTGAGTAGAAGTACATTGGCTCCACCATCAAAGCTCCTGAGCCCCGTCATATCCGTTGGTGTAATGATGCTTGCTGTTGCTGCTGTAGATATCAGTGAGCAAAAGATAATAGTGAATGAAAAAATATTTTTAAAGTTCATCATAAATCTCCTTCATGCCTGGTCATCAGTTAACAAAGTGCCTGTAATTAGAGCCCTTTTATTGAATAAGCCAGGCCTGTATCAGGGTAAATGTACCGGGCCAGGAACAATCATTCTAAACCCGGCGATCAGGATCAGGCTTTTTTGCGTGATATTGCAATCAAACCTGTCAGCCCACTAAGGAATAACCAGACAGCAGCCGGCAGGGGGACTACCGATGCCCGGTAGTTGTCTATGCCGGCAACAAGGTTCGTGTTGGGGGTGCCAACCAGGCGTATTTCCGAGGTGTAGGCATTGTCCCAGAGTGCGGCGAAGCTGCTACTAGTATCTTCCTGAGTCCAGCCATTGAGTATGGCTTCGGCATCGCTCCACGTGGTATCAAAGGTGACACTGTAGTTGGTCCAGGAATTGTCGAAGCTATTGGTGAGTGAATAATACCAGCCATTGAAGCCTGCATCCTGATAGCGGTAGCGAAGTCGGGCATCTGTAAAATCGCCACGGATAAAGTTCAGGTCAACGGAGACGGTCCATAAACCGTCAGCAAATACACCTGAATAATCAGCACCTGTATTGACACTGCCGATAGCACCAAAATAGGTTTCATTGTTAAGGTTGTCTGTGGCCAGATAGCCGTTAGGGTTGCCACCTGCAAGTGAGTGGTTGACATTGGTTTGGGTTGTATTTGCCCCCCAGCCGTTGAGGCCGGCATCAAAGTTATCATAAACAGCGGTGGCTGCCTGTGTGATGCTGGAAATTAAAAAAGTTGAGGTGACAAATGTGGCTTTTAACATTTTCATAACTCGCTCCATAAGTTGTTGTCATTTTAAGCCGGGTTTCGTATGCCCATTGGTGGTCTGGAATCCCGCAGCTTATTTATAAAATATTATGTTGATTACAAACAGGTTTTAGTAAGGATGTGTTGTCCCTAAATTTGATCTGTTCCTATTTTTGTTAATGAGTCTTAATGGATATATTCCAAAATTGGAAATGTTATTAACCGGCTCTTTAATGTATTCCATTGAATGGAGCCTGATTAATGTCTCAAAAGATGCCTTATAATTCATTGCTTATCATTGCGCTAGATCAAGCTAAATAAACTATTGATACTAAATTCGAATGGATTAGTTATTTATATAAGGCACTTATCTCGGCATTTCCTTAATAAAAATATCATGCTTGCTATAAGGAATCTCGATGCCTGCCTGCATAAAGCTTTTATAAATTTTTGTATTGAGCTGATCAATTATACGGCCGCGCAGCATCGGTTCTTCAACCCAGCATAGTAATTCAAGGTCGAGGCTCGATGCACCAAACTGGCGGAAGCGAACCCTGGGTTCCGGGTCTTTGCAGACATCGGCATCATCCAGGGCGATCTCCATGAGCAGGGCTTTTACCCGGTCGATATCACTGCCATAGGCAACACCCACCTTGGTGCGTATGCGGAATTTTTTGTGTGGGCCACCGGATTCATTTATGACCTTGGTGTTACCCATGATGGAATTGGGCACGGTGACTTCGACGTCATCACGGGTCAGCAAGCGGGTGCTACGTAGGCCAATGTGGGTTACCTCGCCGCGTTCGGTGCTGTCGAGCACGACATAATCACCAATCTTGTAGGGCGCATCGGCGAGGATGAAGACGCCGGAGAATAAATTCGCGAGTGTGTCCTTGGCCGCGAAACCGACGGCGATACCGACGATACCGGCCGAGGCCAGCCAGGCGGTCATGTCGATATTCCATGCACTGAAGAGGAAATAAACCGCTGCGCCGATGATGACGAGTATCGCCAGATTGAGGAACAGGGGCAGGGTCTGCGTGCTGACGACGGGGATCTGGTTCGGGTTCAGGCTAATGGCTTTCAGGATCACGCGTGCCATGCGGATAAAGAATACGGTCCAGATGAAGACGGCAATGGTTTTGAGCAGGGAGAAGACGAGTGCTTCTGTCGCTGCAGTGGCGACAATGTGGGTGGCGATTGCCAGCGCGATCAACAGGATACTGTAAAACAGCGTTGGACGAGTGATGAGGATAACCTGGTTATCGAGGTGGCTGCGGGTCTGTTGGGCAATTTTCATTACCACGTTGGCCATCAGGTGGTTAATCAGCTTGGCCAGGATGAGGCCGAGCAGGAGTACAATGCAGGCCTGGTAATAGGGGTTGTCGCTGAACAGGTGAAGGAAATTCTGTAGCTGTGCGTTGTTAAATAGATCCACGGTCGTTGTTATCCTTTGCTGTCTCTCGGTGATTTGCGGTCACGGCCGACAAATATAATTAAGTATGGCGGATGGTAATCCGCTGCTGTCTGGTTTATAGTTCCCCGCTCGACCAAACTGGCTGTGGGAGAGGGTAGAATAATAGTCTACCACCGAAGGCGCAACCGCCCGGAAACGCTCAGGTAAAAGGACTGCAGCCGATTGTCCCTTGAATATTTTAGCAGGGGCAGGTTGACTCTGGAGAGCGGCCCAGTGGCCCACCGAAGGGGAGTACAGATCGCGTATCTGTCGACATCTCTCAGGTATCAGGACAGAGGGGCAGTGATGGTCATTGTAAACACAATGGAGAACTGCCGTGAGTCAAAAAACTGTATTATTCGATAAGCATGTGCAACAGGGTGGCAAAATCGTCGATTTCGCCGGCTGGCAGATGCCCATAAACTATGGTTCCCAGATCGAGGAACACCACCAGGTCCGACAGGATGCAGGCATGTTCGATGTCTCCCATATGACCGTGGTCGATCTGACCGGCAGCCGTGTAAAAGCCTTTCTACAATATTTGCTCGCCAATGATGTGGCTCGCCTGAAACAACCGGGCAAGGCGCTCTATAGCTGTATGCTCAATGAACAGGGCGGTGTTATTGATGACCTTATCATTTATGGTATGGCGATCAATGACAGTGCGGAGGACTGGGTGCGTATGGTGGTGAATGCCGGTACCCGTGATAAGGACCTGGCCTGGATTACAAAACAGGCCGCTGCATTCGATGTCGATGTTAAAGAAGGTAGCGGACTGGCGATGATCGCGGTGCAGGGGCCAAATGCGATCGAGAAGGCGCTGAAGGTGATGCCGCTGGATGTGAGCCAGGCGGCGGCCGGGCTGGGGCGTTTTGAAGGCGCGGCCAGTGGTGAATGGTTTGTCGGCCGTACCGGTTATACCGGCGAAGATGGTTTTGAAATTATCCTGCCTGACTCGGAGGCTATGGGCTTCTGGGATGCCCTGTTTAAAGCGGGGGTTAAACCCTGTGGGCTGGGTGCGCGCGATACGCTGCGTCTTGAAGCGGGCATGAACCTCTACGGTACCGATATGGATGAGTCCACATCGCCACTGATCTCCGGGCTGGGCTGGACCATTGCCTGGGAGCCCGCAGACAGGGACTTCATTGGTCGCCAGGCACTGGAGCAGGAAAAGGCGGCGGGTGTCGCCCAGAAACTGGTGGGGCTGGTGCTGGAAGATAAAGGTGTGCTGCGCGGACACCAGAAAGTAATTGTGGCAGGGGCTGGCGAAGGTGAGACCACCAGTGGTACATTTTCCCCTAGCCTGAAACAGGCGATTGCACTGGCACGCGTGCCAGCGGCAACGGCTGAGCAGTGCCAGGTAGAGATTCGCGGTAAGCTGTTAAATGCGCGGGTGGTTAAGCCGGTATTTGTCCGTGACGGCAAGTCCTGTATTGATTGAGAATTTATTAGTATTTGTTTAAAAAATTAAAACAAATTTTTTGAGGTGATTTATGAGTGAAATACCAACTGATCTGCGATACACACGATCCCATGAATGGGTCCGCCTGGAAGACGACGGTACAGTAACCGTTGGCATCAGCGACCATGCGCAAAATGCACTGGGTGACATCGTGTTTGTTGAACTGCCTGAAGTCGACACGCACTATGCGGCAGAAGATGCCTGTTGTGTTATCGAATCGGTAAAGGCGGCATCGGATATGTATATGCCGATTAGCGGCACCGTTGTCGATACCAACCAGGCGCTGGTAGACGAGCCGGAAATGATCAATGGTTCGGCCTATGATGATGGCTGGATTTTTAAAATCACCCCCGATGATGAAGACGATATCGAGCAATTGCTGGATGCCAGCAGCTATGAGTCTGAAGTTGAAGACGAGTAACCTTTAATCATCCGCAAATAAACCTGTCAGTACACTACTGATTAACCTGGCCCAGATCATTCCCGCGCAAGCGGGAATCCGGCCGGTATTTAATTTAACTATCGGCTTGTCGGGTCTGGCGTGGCGCCTGTCCCGGATGAGCCGTTAATCGGTGTCTTCTGCCAGGACAAACATTTGCGTTTATGCGCGTTCATTTGCGGAAATATAAACGAGTTTTTTATGCCATTCGTACCCCATACCGAAGAAGAAATACGTGACATGTTATCCATCATAGGGGTGGATAAGATCGATAATCTATTTGATGAAATTCCTGCCCATTTAAAAATTGATGGGCTGGCAAACATTCCTGAGGGAATGACCGAAATGGAAATCACTCGACTGATGTCGTCACGTGCTGCAGCCGATGGCCACCCGCTGTGTTTTATGGGTGCCGGTGCCTATGACCATCATATCCCTGCGGCGGTATGGCAGATTACCACGCGTGGTGAATTTTATACGTCCTATACGCCGTACCAGGCAGAGGCCTCGCAGGGAACGCTGCAACTGATTTATGAATACCAGAGCATGATGACAGCACTGACGGCGATGGATGTATCCAATGCCTCTTTGTATGATGGTGCCTCGGGCCTGGCAGAGGCGGTGTTGATGGCGGTGCGCGCCAATCGCAAGTCAAAATCACGGCGTATTTTAATGCCGCGTTCCGTGAACCCGGTGTACCAGAAAACCTGTAACGCTATCGTCTGTCACCAGGATATAGAGCTGGTGACTGTGGATATAGATACATCGACAGGCCTGACCACACTGGATGCGCTGCAGCCCTGGCAGGATGATGATATTGCCGCACTGGTGATTTCCCAGCCCAACTTCTTCGGTAACCTGGAAGATGTGGATGCCCTCACCAACTGGGCCCACGAAAAGGGTGCGCTGGTGATTGCGCTGGTTAATCCCCTGAGTCTTGCGCTGCTAAAACCACCCGGTGAATGGGGTGAGCAGGGTGCCGACATTGCCTGTGGCGATGGCCAGCCGCTGGGTGCACCTATGTCCTCCGGTGGTCCCTATTACGGCTTCATGTGTTGCCAGAAGCAGCATGTACGGCAGATGCCGGGCCGTATCGTGGGGTGCACCCTGGACCAGGACGACCGTGAAGGTTTCGTGTTGACCCTGCAGGCGCGTGAGCAGCATATTCGCCGTTCCAAGGCGACCTCCAACATCTGTACCAACCAGGGCCTGGTAGTGACCGCATCGACCATTCATATGGCGCTGCTGGGTCCTCAGGGGCTGGCACGGGTTGCGGCAAGCTGTCACCAGAATACGGTCAGCCTGGTCGAAAAACTGGCGGCCATTAACGGCGTTGAAGTCATCTTTGATGGTGCGCGTTTCCACGAGGCGGTTTTGAAATTTAATAAACCGGCAGCCGAGGTGCTGGCTGCGCTGGCGGATAAAAATATCCTGGGTGGTTATGATTTATCGAGCGAGTTCCCCGAGCTGGACAACTGCATCCTGGTCTGCGCTACCGAGATGCGTAGTGATGATGAAATCAATACCTATGCACAGGCACTGGAGGCAATCCTATGTTAATTTTTGAACACAGTACGAAGGGTCGCAGTACAAAAATCCAGGCGCCCACATCGGCTGATGCGATCAAGGATATCCCGCAGGCCTTATTGCGTGCCACGCCGGCCGCTTTGCCTGAAGTCTCCGAGATGCAGGTGGTGCGTCATTACACCTCCCTGTCGCAAAAGAATTTTTCAATCGATACGCATTTTTATCCGCTCGGTTCCTGCACCATGAAACACAATCCACGTGCCTGTAACACGCTGGCGATGTTGCCCGGATTTTTATCGCGCCATCCGCTGGCGCCGGAGCAATACTCCCAGGGCTTTATGGCCTGTATGTATGAATTGCAGGCGATGTTATGTGATGTTACGGGCATGGCCGGTTTTTCACTGGCGCCCATGGCCGGTGCCCAGGGTGAATTTGCCGGTGTCGCGATGATGCGTGCCTACCATGATGCGCGCGAGGATTTCGGGCGTAAGGAAATACTCGTGCCCGATGCGGCACACGGTACCAACCCGGCAACCGCCACCATGTGCGGTTACACGGTAAAAGAAATCCCCACACTGGATAATGGCGATGTGGATGTTGCTGCATTGAAAGCAGCGGTCGGCCCACAAACGGCCGGCCTGATGCTAACCAATCCCTCTACGCTGGGTGTGTTTGAGCGCAACATCGAAGAGATTGCGGCCACCATTCATAAAGCCGGTGGCCTGTTGTACTACGATGGCGCCAACCTGAATGCGATTCTTGGCAAGATACGTCCCGGTGATATGGGCTTTGATGTGATTCATTCGAATCTGCATAAAACCTTTTCGACACCCCACGGTGGTGGTGGTCCCGGTTCCGGTGCGGTGGGTGTATCGAAACGCCTGCTGCCCTTTTTACCCCTGCCCATGGTCACTAAAGATAATGATGTCTATCGCTGGCTGACAGAAAAAGACTGCCCACAAAGTATTGGCCGTATGTCTGCCTTCATGGGTAATGCCGGTGTGCTATTGCGAGCCTATGTGTACATGCGCCTGCTGGGTCGTGAGGGTATGCACCGTGTGGCTGAGTTTGCCACGCTCAATGCCAATTATATGATGGCGCAATTGAAGGCGCGTGGTTTTGAGGCGGCGATTCCCGATCGCCATGCCTCACATGAGTTTATTATTACGCTCAAGTCGCAGGCCAAAGAGTTGCATGTGAGCGCCATGGATTTTGCAAAGCGCCTGCTGGACCTGGGTTACCATGCCCCTACCACCTATTTCCCCCTGCTGGTACCCGAGTGCCTGTTGATTGAACCGACGGAATCAGAGGCAAAAGAGGCACTGGATGGCTTTATTGAGGCGCTGGTACAGATCCAGCAGGAAGCCGAAACCAATCCTGAGCTGGTCAAGGGTGCGCCCTATACCTTGCCGGTGAAGCGGCTGGATGAGGTGCGTGCAGCCAAACAACTGGATCTGGCCTGGGGCTCGATACCCCGGACATAAGTGACGATATATCATGGCATATAGTGGTAACAAAGGCTTAACGCGCATACTCAAGGCAACGCAGTATTCTGCGCAGGGTATTAAGGCGGCGTTTGTGCATGAGGAGGCGTTTCGGCAGGAGGTACTGCTGTCCATCATCCTGCTGCCGCTGGCCTTCTGGTTGGGTGATACCGGGCTGGAGATTGCCTTTTTGATTGCCAGCATCATATTGCTGTTGATAGTCGAAATTCTAAACTCGGCTATCGAGGCCGTGGTTGACCGGATTGGGATGGAGCATCATGAGCTGTGTGGGCGAGCCAAGGACATGGGCTCGGCTGCCGTGATGTTTGCATTGCTCAACCTCGCCGTGGTCTGGTTGTTGGTCCTGTTTTATTGAACCGGTTTCTGTTCCTGTTCTACCCTGTTGCGACCGCCTTCTTTTGCCCTGTAGAGGGCGCGGTCTGCTCGAATTAAAATACTATCGCTATCTTTAGTGTCTTTATTATATTCAGCAACCCCAAAGCTACAGGTGATATTGTTTAATTTATTAAAGTGGTGCTGTTCAATTATTTTCCGTAGTCGTTCCGCATGCTGTGTGCCATTTTCAAGCTGTGATGACGGTGAGAGAATGACAAATTCCTCGCCACCATAGCGTGCAAAAATATCAGCTGTTCTATTATTGCTTTTAATTAACTGGGCGATACTGGAGAGGACAATATCACCAGTATGGTGGCCATATTGATCGTTAACATTTTTGAAGTGGTCAATATCCATAAAGATTAAAGTAAATGGCTGCCCATAGCGATTCACCCTGTCAATTTCGGCCTCGAGAAAATTATCAAACTGCATTCGATTAAAGGTCTGGGTAAGTTGATCTGTGGTTGCAATGCTATTGAGTTGCCGATTTAGCAGTTTTATTTCTGCTAGCAGTACACCAAAAATGCAGCCCGCCACGGTCGGCATAATAAAGTTTATGGTCGTGATTTCAGCATGGATCAGTTGTGAATGGATAATGTTGAGGATTGCTGTGAGTATCGATGACACCAGTATGTAAAAAATATAAATACTGGCGTTGCGGGTGACTTTATCAAACATAGCTAAATCAGGTGATGTTCCTGGCTTGTGTCAGTATTTACGCTATCCGGGTTTATAAATTGCTGTTCTAGCTTGTCGCCTCGGCAGGCATTGCGACGGCTTTCCCCGTATCTTTATCGTGGAAGACAGCACTGATTATGGTATCAATTTGCACATCTACGCTGTCCATGGAGTCTATGGGCAGTGTCTGCAAATACAGTTCAAGATTATGCATTGTACATTGCAAAGCTGTTTTATCTTTACAGCAGTCGCGATCATGCAGTTTAATCGTTTTTTCCATTGCTAGCTGGCTCATGCGCTCTGCATTGAGTTCCATTTCCGAAAGGTTGCTGAGTGTCTGATCAATCATATCGGCAGGCATTGCAATAATGTGTTGTTTCAGTGTGTTTCGGGCTGCGCGAAGGGGTTTAAGTATGCTGCTTTGCCAGGGCGATGTGGTGGAAATAAGCTGTTCAATATCTATGTCACACAGGCCGACGTGGTTATGTCCTGCCCAGCAGCAGTATAAGATGATGTTGATGTCAGCATTATATTCATTTTGTAGTTGCAGGCAGACCTTTTCTACATCACCCGATCGGTAGGTGTTGACTGAGAAGTCCCAGAATTTGCTATCAGGAAAATTCATAATAATTGGCAGCTTTTTTCGTCCTTTTCCTGAGCCTAGACCAAAAACTGGGAGATTTCATCCCAGGAAATTTTTAGCAGCCTGTTTAAGCGCGGCTTTGCTAACCGCCCCGGTAAGCATCTCGGTGCCAAACACAAAGGTAGGTACACTGCTGGCCTGGATGCTGCCTGCATATTGGAGGTAGGGTAGCAGCGGGGCAGGTACCGAATCCTCGGGGCCGTGGCTATAGGGATCCTGCCAGGCCTGCTCGATAATCTCATTGCTGATATTGCATTCGGCGGCAATATCGCGCAATACCTGTTCATCGCCAATATTGAGTGCATCGACAAAATAGGCCTCGAACAGGCGTTCATGCAAGGGATAGAAGAGATCGGCACCCAGTGATTTAGTGGCCTCTGCCAGCAGCAGGGCCTTGCGTGAGTTGGTGGTGATGGTGTGCTCGGATAGTTTAAGTCCTTCGGCCTCTGCCATCTGATGCAGGTTTTGCATCAGTTCGTTCCAGTAGTCTTCTGAATAGTTTAAAAGCTTGACCGATTGGCCTTCTGCGGGCGTTTCAGGGTGAATCTCTACAAAGCACCAGTTAATTTTGAGCACATAGTCTTCACGCAGTGATTCGAGGCGCTTGTGGCCTATATAGCAAAAGGGGCAAATATAATCACTGATGACCGAAATCTTTACTTCAGGTTTTGTGTTGGTCATAACGTCGATCCTCCGAGCCTGAAAATCAGACAATAGTCTTATTTTATGTTATATGCAAATTTGTTGTAATTTGAGACTATATTAAACAGGTGAGTGCACGAATGGATAAATTGATAATGTTGCAGAAAATAAGAATTTACCTGGTGTTTGTATGCCTGAGTGTTACTACAGTACAGGCACGTGATTTTGAGAATGCCTATGCGGTTTTTGGTGTAGGCGCTCAGCCCTGTGGGGTGTATCTGGATGCGGCACAAAAGGGTAGTGCTGAGCTGGATGTATTTAATGACTGGATCATGGGATATTTATCGGCATTCAATGTCATTGTGCCCAGTACCTATAATATTTTAGGTGACATGGACTTCCCTACGGTCCAGGTCTGGTTACAGAATCATTGCCAGAAATTCCCCCGCGAGTTATTTATTAATGCAGTGGCACGCCTAACGGAGATACTTTATCCGACACGTTATGAGTCGGGTTTAAAACAGGAGCCAGGTGTGTCGACCGAGGGTGAGGGCCAGTAGTGGTTATTTCTCTTTAATAAATTGTTGCGAAATATTTAATTTTTCGATCATATGCGATGGATTATTAATGTCCATCTCGGCTATAAGTTGCCTGATTTTGGTGAATCTTTCCTTTTCTGTATTTAGCCAGCTTTCCGCCAGCACCAGTGTCTCATGATTTTTTTCAGTTTCAGCATCAATGCTAAAATCCAGTTGATTGATCGAATCAATAATGGTTTCAAGGGGGCGAGTGATATTATTTATGTAACTGCGCCAGCGCCACACGATAAAGGAAGCCGCGATAAGGTTAATAACCAGTAATATGGCAACAGCCTGTAATAATCGAATACTAAAGAATTCAATATTCAATGGTTCTTTAATATGGCTCCTGAACATGTTGTCTTCGATGATCTGGCTCATATCCGTATAAAGTATGAATACCGTGATGCTGATTAATAACAGCTCAAAAATAACAAAGCTGATAATCAGCCGATTTTGAATATCTGGATTGATGTAGTGTATGTGTCTCTTGTTTGTGGTCATTAGTTTATTTCCATTTTCAGTTACATGTCATGGCATTCAAAACACAGGGATGTCCTGGTTGTTTTATTTAGCGTCGCACCGTGTTTTTTGGTGTAGGCCTTATGGCATGACAGGCAGCTTACCTTGCCATCTGGCAAGATGACATTGTCAGATATTTCGGACATTGCACGGTATCCACCCTTGTTATATGCATTGGCGTAAATCATGCCTACAGGGTGATTAACGGCACCGCTGGCGTGTTTTACTATGCCCCTGCTATTTATTGAAATATCAACCGTGTCGCCCTGGTTTGCGTGACAGCTCATACATTCCATCGAGTAGTTATCAATAGCAGAAAGTGTATTTGTGGTTTTTCCCATGTGTGCGTTTTGCTGGATTGACAGGCCGCTATCAGCCATCGCCCTGAAAAAGGACATATCGTGACAACTCAGGCACAGTTCTTTGCCGCTTATGCCGCCACGGATCGAAGAGTGTTTCCCTGTATGGACATTGTGGCAGGTGCTACAGGTAATTTCATTTTTCCAGTCCAGCGGGAAATCGCCGGGTATGTCACGGCCAGGATTGAATCCGCTAGGATGGCTAACCTTCAGGGCGCTCTCATGGCATCGTGCACATAGTTTTTCCTGTGTCGATAATAATTGTGTAGCGTTTCCTGCTGTGATCTCGCCTCTTGCCAGGTGGCACTGCTGGCAGTCGGTGTCTTTGGGGTGGAAGTTATCGGTATTAATTTCGGCAATAATGATTTCCATGCCAGTAATAAAAAATAAACTCACCAGGATGAAATAGATGAACTTATTCATTGAGTTTGATCTTGGTATCAAGTTGCTTTAGTTGTAGCAGTAGTTCAGCAAGTTGTTGTTGTTTCTGTGGGTTATCGTGATCATTTAGTAATTGTTGGCAAGCATCAATATGGTTTAACAGGGACTCTTTATGGCTATCAATTTTTTCTGCGGCATGAATGATTTTTTGTGATAGTACCTGTAGCTGATCATGACTACGAATAGGTATTATTTTTTTTGTATTAGAAAAATGCCTAAGGTTATGGGTGAAGCGGTACAGGGGGCCGGCGATACGGAAGCTGCTGTATAAGCTGATAAGCCAGCTAAGTAGAGCCGTTGCCGATATCAATACGAGACTGGCAATAATTATTGCAAATTGCAAATTCTTTTGGGTAATAGCCTGTGACTGGATGAAGTCGGTATAGTTGCCATTAGTATTCACAAATACAATAGAGAGCATGATCAGCAATACGAATGCTGTTATCAGGCAAATGGACAGAGATATTCTGGTAATAATTCCGCTATACATATTTGGCAGGTCATGATTATTGACTGTTAATAAAAGTAAATAGCATACAAAATTACTTCCCACAAGAAAGGGTGTTTGCAAGTTTGATAAATATCGGTTTTGCTAGGAAAGTAATAGCCTTATAGCAATAATTATGAGGCAGGCGGCAAAAAGTTTTTTGAGGTGTTGTACCGGCAGCTTGTGTGTCAGTCCTGCGCCGACAGGGGCAAGTAACATGCTGCTGCAGATAATGCCGATAAAGGCAGGCAGGTGAAGATAACCGAAACTACTTTCGGGTAGCTCAGGTATATCCCAGCCATTAGCGATATAACCCAGTGCCCCCGAGAGGGCGATGGGCAGGCCACAGGCCGCAGAACTGGCAATGGCTTTACGTAATAGCACCTTGTGCCAGCTGAGAAAGGGCACGGTCAGGGTACCACCACCTATGCCCAGCAGGGAGGACAGTCCGCCGATAATGCCACCGGCCAGGCTGGTGGTGAGCCTGCCTGGCAGTGGGCTATGGCCATGTGGCTGTTTGTCTAGCAGCAGGTGTAGCGCAACGCCGATCTCAAACAGGGCAAACAGGAGTTTCAGTCCATTGTTATCAATTTGTACCGCCAGCCAGCTACCGAGCCATGCCCCGAGTAAAATCCCCGGGGTTAATTGCCTGACCAGGGGCCAGATAATGGCCCGGTGTTGCTGGTGGCTACGTATGGATGCGATGGAGGTAAAAACAATGGTTGATAGTGATGTGCCCAGGGCGAGGGGCATGATGATACCAGGGGGTATGCCCTGGTGCTGAAAAACAATGGCGAGCGCTGGCACGATAACGAGGCCACCACCTATCCCCAGCAGGCCGGCAGATAGGCCTGCAATGGCACCTACTGCCAGGTAGATCAGCAGGTAACTATCCAGTCCGGGCATTAAGTGTTATTGGTTGATGCCGGTTTCTTCCCCTGTCGGTTGCCGGAGTGTCGACGCTGCGGTCGTGAAGAAGAACCGGATGAAGAACGGCCACCACTGTTATGCCGGGGTGACTTATAGCGTTCGATTTTTGCGCGCGGTTTTGGTGTGATGAGCAATTCACTACTGACTGACTCATTGGGAATACTGTGGCCGATATAGGCCTCAATTTCCGGCAGCATATGGGCCGAGTCCTCACAGGCAAAACTGAGTGCATGGCCACTGGCACCGGCACGGGCGGTACGACCGATACGGTGTACATAGTCCTCCGCAAGCTGTGGCAGATCAAAATTAAAGACATGGCTTACTTCCGGAATATGCAGGCCACGTGCAGCCACATCAGTTGCAACGAGGATATTGAATTCACCATCCTGGAAGCTTTTTAGCAGGCTCTGGCGTTTTTTCTGCGGGATATCGCCGGAGAGCAGTGCCGAGGGGTAGTCATTGCCGGTGAGCCAGGCATAAATGGTCTCGGCGGCACGTTTGGTATTGACGAAAATAATACTGCGTTGCGGCTGCTCGCGCTGGAACAGGCCGAGCAATAAGGGGATTTTTTCATCATTGGCCGGGTAATAGACCTTCTCTTCAATCTTGTCAGCGGTACGTTTTTCTGACTCGATCATGACATGGCTTGGGTTGTTCATCTGCTCGTAGGCGAGTTCCTGCACTCGGTAGGAGAGGGTGGCAGAGAATAACATGCTGTGGCGTTTTCCGGCTTCAGGGCAGGCCCTGATGAGATAACGTATGTCTTTGATGAAACCCAGATCGAGCATGCGGTCGGCTTCATCCAGCACCAGCGACTGCACCGCTTTCAGGTTGTAAATATGCTGTTTGAAGAAATCGATTAGCCTGCCCGGTGTGCCGATGAGTATGTCTACGCCTTCGGTGAGCTGGTTGCGTTGCTGGTCATAGCCGGTTCCACCGTATACCAGGCCCAGTTTGAGGCCAGTAGAGCGGCCAATCAGCTCGGCATCTTTATGGATCTGTATCGCCAGTTCACGTGTCGGTGCGAGGATGAGTGCCCTGGGCTGGTTGGCCTTGCGGCCCTCCATTGGCGGCTCGGTGAGAAGCCTGTTATATACCGCTATCAGGAAGGCTATGGTTTTACCGGTGCCGGTCTGGGCCTGCCCCGCCATATCCTGCCCGGCCAGCGACAGTGCCATGGTTTCGGCCTGGATCGGTGTACATTGCTCAAAGCCGGCCTGTTTAAGCCCCTGTAACAAGGTTTCAGGCAGGTCATATTGATCGAATCGTTTATCAGTTAGATGTGTGCTCATAGTGGTTAAGCATAAAGCACTATGCGATGCTGTACAAATGCTGGAAATTAGTTAATATATTGGCCTGTACAATTTTAAATAAAAAATCCCGCCCTGTTTTCCATGCCGAATGTCTGTTTAAGCAATACAAATGGTATTTATAATGGTTCGGTGGGTTAACGAGCTACTCTGGAGGCTAACACGTGAGTGATATTGTTCATGTATCCGATGACAGTTTTGAAAGTGATGTACTGGGTTCTGATGTACCGGTGCTGGTTGATTACTGGGCAGACTGGTGCGGTCCCTGCAAAATGATTGCACCTATCCTGGAAGAAATTGCCAGCGAGTATGACGGTAAAGTTAAAATCACCAAGCTGAACATTGATGAAAATCCAGGTACGCCTCCAAAATTTGGCATTCGTGGTATCCCTACATTAATGCTATTTAAGGGTGGTGAGGTTGAAGCGACTAAGGTAGGCGCCCTATCCAAGTCACAACTGACGGCTTTCCTGGACAGTAATCTTTAGTCTTGTTGCGGGTCGTCCATAAAACTGGACGGCCTGCTATAAACATGCTAGAGTCCCTCTATCGTTAGCAGCACTCGCCACACCGGCAATACCCTGCGATCATTAACATCAGGCCAATTCCAGGCCGATACAAGCAATATAATAAGTTACAAATAACCCTTTCTGTTTAACATTAATCCATCCAAAAAAACTATTCTGTTATGAATCTGACCGAACTTAAGACCCAATCACCAGCTGAGCTGGTTGAAATCGCCCAATCCATGAAACTGGAAAATTTATCCAGGGCAAAAAAACAAGACATTATATTCGCCATACTTAAATCCCACGCCAAAAACGGCGAAGATATATTTGGTGATGGCGTGCTGGAAATTCTCCAGGATGGCTTTGGCTTCCTACGCTCGGCAGATAGTTCCTATCTGGCAGGTCCGGATGATATTTATGTATCACCCAGCCAGATCCGGCGTTTTGGCTTAAGGACCGGCGATACGATTTCCGGCAAAATCAGGCCACCAAAAGACGGTGAACGTTATTTTGCCATGCTCAAGGTGGATACGATTAATTTCGACGCCCCCGAAGATGCACGTAACAAGATAGCCTTTGAAAACCTGACGCCATTGCATCCAAACGATCGTTTAAACCTGGAACGAGGTAATGGTAGCACCGAGGATATCACCGCACGTATTATCGATCTGGTTGCCCCCCTTGGTAAGGGTCAGCGTGGCCTGATCGTGTCACCGCCTAAGGCGGGTAAGACGATGATGTTGAGTAATCTCGCGCAGTCCATTTCACATAATCACCCGGATGCCTACCTGATCGTACTGCTGATAGATGAGCGCCCTGAAGAAGTTACCGAAATGCAGCGTATGGTCCGTGGCGAAGTGGTTTCAAGTACCTTTGATGAGCCCGCCAGTCGTCATGTCCAGGTTGCTGAAATGGTTATCGAAAAGGCCAAGCGCCTGGTAGAGCATAAAAAAGATGTGGTGATCCTGCTGGATTCGATTACCCGCCTGGCACGTGCCTATAACACGGTTATTCCCTCATCCGGAAAAGTATTAACCGGTGGTGTCGATGCGCATGCATTACACCGCCCCAAGCGTTTCTTCGGTGCGGCACGTAATATCGAAGAGGGCGGCAGTATCACCATCCTGGCAACAGCACTGGTCGATACGGGTTCAAAGATGGATGAAGTTATCTACGAAGAATTCAAGGGTACCGGTAATATGGAAATCCACCTGGATCGCCGTATCGCTGAAAAACGTATTTATCCGGCGATTAATATCAATCGTTCAGGTACACGTCGTGAAGAATTGCTTACCAAGCCCGATGAATTACAGATGATGTGGGTGTTGCGTAAAATATTACATCCCATGGACGAGCTGGGTGCAATTGAATTTATGCTGGAAAAATTACTGCCCACCAAGACCAATGACGATTTCTTTGATTTGATGAAGCGCGGTTAGTTTTTCAAACCTGGATGAACTCGAAAAAGCAGGCTTTTATAGCCTGTTTTTTTTTGACAAATTTTAGTTGTCGGTGGCCTCGACTAGCCAGGAGCGGTTGTTTTTGATTATGGAAATCAACAGAAATCGCAAATAAACGCAAACAATGTAAATGACAAATGGATGTTCATTATTTATGGATTATTCGGTCGAGCTCAAAGTGTTTTAAATGTCCGTGTAGAATGATTCTTCGGTTTCGTTCAGGGCGATAAGTAATTCATTGATTTTTTATTGGCGCATATTCGCGTTCATTTGCGTTTTTATTTACACCAGATAAACAATGGTTAAGGATTTTCCGTCTTACAGTCACTGAATATATCAAGTTCTTTATTTAATGCACTTGTCGTAATGCCCAGCATGCCCAGTACGGAATGGAAAATATTGTCGTGGGAATAGGCGCCGTCGCGTTTGTTGTCGATGCACGAGCGCTGGATGCCGTAGCTCCTTTCGAAGCCCTCTGAAAACCACATCATCATGGGTACGTGTTTTTGCGTGTCAGGTGCAAAGGTATAGGGCAGGCCATGCAGGTAGAAATTCTGTTCACCCAGTGACTCGCCGTGATCGGAAACATAAATCATAGATGTGTCGAACTCCTGTGATCGATCTTTTAGAAAATCTATCACCTTTGACAGGAAAAAGTCGGTATATAAGATTGTGTTGTCATAGGCATTAACCACCTGTTCGCGCGTGCAGTCCTGTAGCTGGTTAGAGCGGCAGACAGGGGTGAAGCGCTCAAATTTTTCAGGGTATCTCAGGTGATATGCAGGGCCGTGACTGCCTTTCTGGTGGAATACGAGAAATATATCACCATCTTGTTGCTGGATATAGTTGTCGATGTCATGTAGCAGGGCTTCATCGAAGCATTCTCTATCATTACAAAATGGAATATTTTTTTGATGGGCCGTGTAACTGGTATCGATGCGATCGCATATGCCCTTGCACCCTGAATTATTTTCACGCCATAGTACGGATATGCCCGATCTTTTGATTATATCCAGCAAGTTTTCATTGTACTTTGCGCTCGAAGTTTTAAAGCCCTGGCGTTCATGGTGAGAAAAAATACAGGGTAAGGATACTTCTGTCGTGGTGCCGCATGAAAATACATTATTAAATATAATGATGTCTTTTTTTGCCAGCTCGGGATTGGTTTTTCGTGCGTAATTATAAAGCGAGAAGTTTTCTGCACGAGCCGTTTCACCTATGACGAGGATACTGAGAGATTTTTTGCCACGTTGCTGCCAGGACTTTGTCAGTGTGGCATCACTACCAATGGCTGTTAGCTGCTGAGGCATGGCATTCGATAGCTGGTTAACGGATGAGAGACCAACTGCCCATAGGTAATTGATCGGGTTTACGAGAAAGCGTAGCACCTTGTGCTCACGCGTAAAGGAGCTGTATTCGGGGTAGAGTAAAAAAATATTACCGAATAAAAGTAAGGCGGTAATGCTGATAATGCCGATTCGGGTTAGTGTTTCCCTGATTACTGGTTTGTAATTTATTGTGCATCGATAAATTAGATAGGATGGTAGTAAACCATAAATAATAAAGCTAAAAAACAGGCTGGAATTAAATAACTCAAGTGACTCAGACATGTCCGTAGCCAGTACATTCTCAAGCATAGTCTGTTCGATCATTATTCCGTAGCTATCCATAAAATAGGATGCCAGGGATGATGCGATAAATAAAATAATCAGCATGGGTTTGAAGAGATAACGAATGCTGACAATAGAAATTATAAGCTTGGTCAGCAGGACCAGGGTAATAAACAAAGATGTGATGAAGAGTGCGTTTTCTATGTTCAGGCTATCCTGGCGTTCCAGGATTGCACGCCACAGGCTGTTATTGTAAAGCAGTATCAGCAGGATCGATGAAACCAGGCCCAGCAGGAATGGGCTTATGTTGAAGTTGCTTCTGTTATGGATCGCCTGGAGTGTTGCTTTAAATTTCTGGTACATAATTACGTGTTGATTTCGATAATCTGTTGGCCGGCAATATTATGCATGTAGTCGTTGATAGGGTGCAGCCGGTTTAGTGGTATATTTTCGTAAGTATCTCATTTATGACAATAAAAAATACAGTATTAAGATGACTATATGTTTAATTGGTTCATTGTGAATGGCAATAGATACTATAAAAAACGGATCGTGTGTTGTTCAGCAGCCTTATTCAGGCACCTTGCAGGCATCAGGCCTGAATTTATTGCTTAGGCTGCCCTTAAGGCAGTTCCAGGTTATTTTATCCTTGAAGAGCCTTGGGGTAAAAATGAGGTCCTGAGACTGGCTGGAGCCCAGGGCCTCTGCCCTGATGATGACGGTGATAACGGCATTTTCGCTTACCTTAATCGATTCAATAATCTCATTCTGGATTGATTTTGGCAGCCCGGCATCGATATTCTGGTTGGGCCAGAAGTTTGTGTCGAGGATAAATGTCGTCACCCTGTTTCTTGTTTCAATCGCCAGTTGCAGGCCGTCCTGTATTTTTGTCTTTTGTGTGTATTGCAGGTAAAACGGTTTTAATGCAAAACCTAATATGACGAATAATACCGCTGCAGCTACCGATGCCAGCAGGGCTTTTTTGATGGTTGTCTTTGTTTGATTGGCCAGGTCATCTCTAAGACCACAGTGAATACAAATCGAGTCAGCAGACTCTTTAATGGTGCCGCATTCGGCGCAAAAACCCTGCGCTGTAAACTGGTCCAGATTTTTCAGGCTTTGCTCATCCCTTGCCTCGAGGCTGAGGGATTGCTGTTTGTCTGCTGATTTCCGGGCGGTTTGTATAAAGGGTTTGGGTTCAATATCAGGGCGCGGCTGATCGGGTATGGACAGTTCAGGTAGTGGCTCGGCTGACTTATCGATTAATTCACAATGGGCACCGGTTTTCTGGATCGCCAGGCAGTATTTTTTTGCAGTGGCTTCATCGAGGTTATCTTTAATAACCGTGCGACTTTGCTGCATGATTCTGGCTGCTTTTGCAGTATCAATTTTGAACAGCGCTGCAAGCTTGGCGATGACTGTCTCTGTATCCTGGTCAGTGCCGATACTGTTGGTGATGATAACCTGGTAGTTATTGTCATCCATGTTATGTACTTAGTTAACGGTTAATTGCACGGTAGCCAATATCGGTACGGTAATATACCTGGTTCCATTGTATTTTCTTAACCATAGCATAGGCGGTAGCCTGGGCTTCTGCAACCGTGTTGCCCAGTGCACAGGCACAGAGTACACGTCCACCGCTGGTGACGACCTTACCATCCTGTTCTGCCGTACCTGCATGGAAGACTTTCGTGCTATCGCTGTCCAGGCTCTCGAGGCCGGTTATGACATCGCCCTTGTTGTAGTGATCAGGGTAGCCGCCGGCAGCCAGTACCACGCCCAGCGAGCAGCGTTGATCCCATTCCGTGTTGTGCTGATCGAGCTTGCCTTCGGTTGCGGCAAGGCAGAGTTCCACCAGGTCAGATTTCATGCGCAGCATAATAGGCTGGGTTTCGGGGTCGCCGAAACGTACATTGTATTCCAGTACTTTAGAGTTTCCATCAGCGTCAATCATCAGGCCGGCATAGAGGAAACCGGTGTAATCATTGCCTTCTGCAGCCATGCCATCGACCGTGGGGCGAATGATTTCATCGATTGCGCGTTGATGTATTTCGGCAGTGACTACCGGTGCGGGTGAGTAGGCGCCCATGCCGCCAGTGTTAGGTCCCTTGTCGCCATTGTCCCTTGCTTTATGGTCCTGTGATGTGGCCATGGCGAGAATATTCTTGCCGTCTATCATGCATATAAAACTGGCTTCCTCGCCCTGCAAAAATTCTTCAATGACGACGCGTGCACCGGCATCACCAAAGGCATTGCCCGATAGCATATCTTTTACTGCAGCGATGGCTTCGTCTTCGGTCTGTGCCAGGATGACGCCCTTGCCGGCCGCCAGTCCATCAGCCTTGACTACAATCGGTGCGCCCTGTTGTTTGATATAGGCAATGGCCTCATCTTCCCTGGAAAAATTGCCATAGGCCGCGGTTGGTATATTGTGGCGAGCAAGGAAGTCCTTGCTGAAGGCCTTGGAGCCTTCCAGCTGGGCTGCTGCTCGGGATGGGCCAAATATTTTTAAGCCAGCAGCCTTGAACTCATCGACTATACCCATCACCAGCGGTACTTCCGGGCCAACAATGGTGAGGCCGATAGCATTATCCAGTGCAAAGTCTTTGAGGGCGGCAATATCATCGGCGGCTATCGCAACATTTTCCATTTTGGCTTCATGGGCCGTACCCGCATTACCGGGGGCGACAAATACCTTTTCAACCTGGGCAGACTGGGCTGATTTCCATGCCAGTGCATGTTCGCGGCCACCGCCGCCGATGATTAATATGTTCATGTTGATTCTCTTTTGACGCTGGGACACAGGGAGGCGGGGATAGCCGGATGATAAAATCCCGTATCCCCGCAATACTGTATCAATCGATTAATGTCTGAAATGACGCATACCGGTAAACACCATGGCCATGCCGTGTTCATTGGCGGCAGCAATAACTTCGTCATCGCGCATCGAGCCACCGGGCTGGATCACCGCTGTAATACCCGCTTCATGGGCGGCATCGATGCCGTCACGGAAAGGGAAGAAGGCATCTGATGCCATGACCGAACCCTTAACCTCCAGTTTTTCGTCGGCAGCTTTTATACCGGCTACCTTCGCTGAATAGACACGGCTCATCTGGCCGGCACCGACACCGATAGTCATCTGGTTTTTGACATAGACAATGGCATTGGACTTCACGAACTTGGCCACTTTCCAGGCGAACATCAGGTCTTTTAATTCATCGTCGGTGGGCTTGCGTTCAGTCACCACGGAAAGGTCGTCCTGGCCAACCATGCCCAGGTCACGATCCTGTACCAGCAGGCCGCCATTGATGCGTTTGAAATCCAGTCCCGGTGTGGCTGACTGCCACTCACCGCATTCAAGCACGCGGACATTGGGTTTATCTTTTAAAGCAGTTTTTGCGGCGTCGCTAATTGCCGGTGCAATAATGACTTCGACAAACTGGCGCTTGATGATTTCAGCGGCGACGTCTTCTTCCAGGGTGCGGTTGAAGGCGATAATGCCACCAAAGGCCGATGTCGGATCTGTTTTGTAGGCCAGCTCATAGGCGGCCATTGAATTATCAGCAATCGCCACACCACAGGGGTTGGCATGTTTGACGATCACGCAGGCAGGCTCATCAAAGGATTTTACGCACTCGAGTGCGGCGTCGGTATCGGCCACATTGTTGTAGGATAGTTCCTTGCCCTGGACCTGTACTGCCGAAGCAACAGATACATCAGCCGGATGGGCTTCCTTGTAAAATGCGGCCTTCTGGTGAGGGTTTTCGCCATAACGCATTTCCTGCACCTTATCGAACTGTAGATTGAAGGTGCGTGGGAAGTCAGATTTTGTGCCATCATCCTGGATACGTCCCAGGTAGTTGGCAATATGACCGTCATAGTTAGAGGTGTGCTCAAAGGCTTTTACCGCCAGGTCAAAACGGGTTGCCGCCGTGATGCCGCCGGTGTTGATTTCTGCGATCACACGATCATAGTCTGAAGGATTCACCACGATCGTGACATAGGCATGGTTCTTCGCGGTAGCACGTACCATGGTCGGGCCACCGATGTCGATATTCTCTATGGCATCGTCCAGTGAACAGTCGTCTTTGGCCACTGTGGCCTCAAACGGGTAGAGGTTGACCACGACCAGGTCGATCGGGTCTATACCATTGATCTTCATGACTTCATCATCGATACCGCGACGACCCAGGATGCCGCCGTGAATTTTGGGGTGCAGGGTTTTTACACGACCATCCATCATTTCCGGGAAACCGGTGTGCTCGGAAACCTCTTTTACCGGGATATTGTTTTCGGTCAGTGTTTTGGCTGTGCCGCCGGTGGAAAGAATTTCTACACCAGCCTCAGCCAGTGCCCTGCCCAGTTCAATAACGCCTGTTTTATCAGACACACTGATCAATGCCCGTTTCACGGGACTTGGATTGTTATTACTCATGATCGGTTTCCGGATGACTCTAAATTAGGTTGCGGATTATAACGTAAATCATTCTCGCGCAGGGGGGAATCGGCCAATTTTTGGCCGTTACTGATGGATTTATTTGAGCAGGTTATAGGCTTTTAGCTTCTTGCGCAGGGTGCCGCGATTGAGCCCCAGGCAGTCGGCGGCACGGGACTGGTTGCCATCGACGTATTGCATCACCAGTTCCAGCATTGGTTCTTCTATCTGCTGTAATACCATGTCGTACAGGTTCTCGGGCTGATCACCTTCCATCTCGTCCAGGAATTGCGCCAGGGAACGTCTAACCGTTTCACTCAGGCTATTTGATTCGGGAATATTCTTGGTAATGGACATGGGAATAACATTATTTTTTATTGTATTCATGCAGCGAATGACTCATTTCTAATTATTTGTTTTAAAAAGTTCATCACATCATTTATTTGTTGTTCAGGCGTCTCCACCTGGTTGATGTGTTTACGGAATGCCTCGGCACCGGGCTGGGTCTTGCAATACCAGCTGATGTGCTTGCGGGCAATACGTACACCCATGTAATCCCCGTAAAATGCATAGAGGTTGTACAGGTGTCCTTCCAGCCACTGGCCGATTTCATCGATAGTGGCAGCAGGCAGGTATTCGCCTGTCTGCAAAAAATGATTGATCTCACGGAAAATCCAGGGTTGTCCCTGGGCCGCACGGCCAATCATGATGGCATCGGCACCGGTTTGATCCAGCACCCTTTTTGCCTTATCCGCTGAGGTAATATCACCGTTGGCTATCACCGGAATATTGATGCGTGATTTTACCTCGGCAATGGTTTCGTATTCCGCCTCACCCCGGTAGGCGCATGCCCGTGTACGACCATGGATAGTCAGCGCCTGTATACCGGCCTCCTCGGCTATACGAGCAACCTGTACCGCATTGCGATTGTTGCTATCCCAGCCAGTGCGGATTTTTAAGGTGACGGGCACCTCTACCGCATTGACCACGGACTCAACTATAGCGGCCACTTTGTCTACATCTTTAAGCAGTGCGGACCCCGCCAGAACATTGCAGACTTTTTTCGCCGGGCAGCCCATGTTGATATCAATAACCTGGGCGCCGTGATCCACGTTAAAGCGTGCGGCATCGGCCATTATAAGGGGTTCGGTCCCCGCGATCTGTACACTGACAGGGGCCTGCTCACCCTCATGGTCAAGGCGTAACCGGGTTTTGCGGCTGTTTCTCAGTGTCGGGTCGGCGCTGACCATTTCAGATACTGCTAGCCCTGCGCCCAGCTGGCGGCAAAGCTGCCGGAAGGGGCGATCCGTAACGCCTGCCATGGGCGCGAGGAAAACAGGTGATGTTAAATGATAAGGGCCAATTTGCATTGCGATGTCCGTCTGCATGGACGAGTCATATTACCCTATAAAACAGGCCTCATGAAATATGAAAATGAAAAAAATAGACAATTTTTTTTACCGTACAAACGAATCAAACACTTGTAGTCGCAAGTTTAAAAACTGTAAAAGAAAGGTGTCTAAGTGGGGAAAAAATAGGTATTAATGGCTCGATTCATCATCACTGGACTGGCTGAACAGGATCAGTGATTCATGCTCCGACAGGGTGTCATGCTTTTCCTGGGGGATGTGCTCCAGTGCCAGGGCATTGTTCATGCGCAATACATGGGATGCCAGGTTGGTACTGATATTTTTCATTAGAATCGCACTGATACGAGGGTGTGTCCCGGTGAGCAGGTTGAACTGTACGTGGTTTATTTTTAATAATTTGCACTCGGTCAGGGTGACGGCACTGGCAGAGCGGGTCTGCTGGGTAATCAGTCCGATTTCACCAAAAAGATCACAGCTACCCAGGGTGCAGATACAGCCCTGTTGTTCGGTAACTATCTCAATCTGCCCTGACAGTAATATGTACATGTCATGGCTGGGTGATCCCTGGTGAAACAGGGTCATATCCTTGTTATAGGTTTCGGGTTTGCAGATGGAGAGAACAACTTTGAGTTCGTCGGCATCAAGGCCGTAGAGGACGGGGATCTTACCCAGTGAGTGGATTATATTTTTTGTATTATCCATAGATTAACCGATAGTTGTTCTAATACGGCTTAATTGCCAGGTATTCGGGGTGATAACTGGATGGTGACAATATATTGTTAGCCGGCGACTGAATCATCAGCACTGTTTTCAGCGGCATGGCGGCCTATGCCGGCAATAGCCTTTAGCTCATTGAGTTTCAAAATATTGACGTATTTACGTTGCGTTGTTAGCAGGCCATCATTCTGAAAACGGCTAAATGTACGGCTGATAGTTTCAATGGTTAATCCCAGATAATTACCTATGTCCTTGCGCGACATGCTGAGGTGAAATTCAGTCTCTGAGAAATTCCGTTGTTTAAGTCGTGTTGACATGTTGATCAGGAAGGCGGCGAGTCGCTCTTCAGCATTTTTCTGTGCCATGAGCATCAGCAGAGCCTCATCTGAGGCAATTTCCTTGCTCATGATACGAAATAGCTGGTGATACAGGCCTGGCACGGCCTCGCTCAATTCCTCCAGGATATTGAAGGGGATCTCACACAGGCTGGTGGTTTCGAGGGCAATGGCTGAACAGGGGTGTTGATTATTGTGTATCGCGTCCAGGCCCAGTATTTCACCGGGTAAATAGAGACCGGTTATTTGTTCATCACCCTGCTCACTTTCAGTGTAGGTTTTGATAGAGCCACTGCGAACGGCATATATAGATGTAAAGGTATTGCCATTCTGGAACAGGTATTCACCCTTTTGCAGGGGTTTGCGGCGTTTGATGATCTCATTCAGCCGGTCGATATCGCTCAGGTCCAGCCCCAGCGGCAGGCACAGGTCATGTAAGCTACAGCTTTTGCACGCGGTTTTAAGTGTTGATAATTTTATTGGCTGCAGTGAAGTCATGACATTATCTTTCATAAAAGTCCCTTCCTGTTTACAAGCATATGAAGGAAATGGGTGTTTGCCAAGTTTTTTTCAGTAAAAGCCCTAATTAGCACGGGTTTAATGCTATTTACCACCACCCATACAAGGAGGGGATGCGGGCGCCACACCCTTTTCGGCCCATTCTTCGGGGGTCAGGGTATGTAGCGCGAGCGCATGGATAACAGCCTGCAGTTCCTCTGCAAGGATTTTATTGATCATGCGGTGTCGGGCAACAAGCATTTTGCCATTAAATTCATCACTGACAATGACCACCTTAAAATGAGATTCAGAGCCCGCTGGCACATTGTGCTTGTGGCTTTCATTAACGACATCCAGGTGCTGGGGATGTAGTGCATTTTCTAGTTTTAAGGTGATATCGTCTTCTACAGACATGATGAGCTACCGGAAGTATTGAATGGCTGATAATAGCACTGAATCATATGCGTTAACATCGGGCAAATTATAGGGTTATATACAAAAAAAAGAGTTGATCCACAAAGCACAGGGCTTTTTGAATCAACTCTTTTACTCCCCCCCAGGAGATTCTTTACAAAACCACTTATATTGAATGGTTTTGTCTTTCAATGGAGTGTAGCTTATCGGGGAAGTTGATGTGAGTATTTGATGTAAATCAAGATTTTTCAAGATGCATTATTGAATGTTTGCCAGTGATCGTGCTGTAAGTATTCCAGGGGCTGGAAGTGTTTTTTGTAATCCATTTTTGGGTGCTGTTGTATCCAGTAACCGAGGTAAACATGGGGCAGGCGATAAAGCCGGGCCAGCCAGACCTGCTGTAAAATGGCGAAGGTCCCCAGGCTGCGGTGCCCCAGATCAGGATCAAAAAAACTGTATACAGCAGACAGGCCATTATTCAGGTAGTCCACCACCGCGATACAGGCTAGCTTGCCCTCCAGCCTGGATTCAATAAACAGGGTCTTCCCCCAGTCATTGAGTAAGAATTTGGTAAAGTCATCGGCCTGTGGATTGGCCATGCTGCTATCACTGTGACGGCGATTGAGATAGCGCTGGTACAGCGCCAGGTATTCATCGCTAAAGCGGGCATCTTTGATATGCATTGTTAAATCGGCATTATTTTTCAGGCAGCGGCGCTGGTTACGGTTTGCCCTGAATTGGGCAATATCAATGCGGCAGGGCATACAGGCGCTACAGGTCTTGCAGTGGGGACGGTAGACAAAATCACCGCTACGGCGAAAGCCATGACTCACCAGCAGGCTGTAGAGGCCATTATTCATGCTCACCTGTGGGTCCGGAACCAGGTTGGCAGAATTTCGGTCATCGTAATAACCGCAGTTGTGTTCCGCGGTTATATAGAGTGATAGTTGATCGGCATTCATAGTCTGCAGTTTAACACCGATGTTACTGAATCATTACTCAGTCTACACAAACTAACGTGATATAATTCGCGACTTTATTTTTCATAATATCTGGTCCGTAGAATGAGTACAGAACAACGCATCGCCGATTTTAAAGCCGCCCTCGAACAGCGCATCCTGATCCTGGATGGTGCCATGGGTACCATGATCCAGACCTACGGGCTGGATGAAGAAGACTATCGAGGCGAGCGCTTTAAAGACTGGCCCAGCGACCTGAAGGGCAATAATGACCTGCTGGTACTGACCCAGCCGCAGATTATCAGGGATATTCATACCGCCTACCTGCAGGCTGGTGCCGATATCATCGAAACCAATTCCTTTAATGCCAATCACTACGGCATGGCCGATTATGGCATGGAGGCCGAAGACCTGGTGTATGAGTTGAATGTCGCTGCCGCCCGTGTCGCACGTGAGGCCTGTGATGCCATGGCCTCGGCTGAAAAACCCCGGTTTGTCGCCGGTGTGCTGGGGCCGATGCCGGTAACCGCCTCGATGTCCAAGGATGTGAATAATCCCGGTGCCCGTGATGTGAGCTTCGACCAGTTGCGTCTCGCCTATGCCAATTCCCTGAGGGGGTTGATCGAGGGTGGTATGGATATCATCCTGGTGGAAACTGTTTTCGATACGCTAAATGCAAAGGCGGCATTGTTTGCCATTGATGAATACTTCGAAGAGACAGGTAATATCCTGCCGGTGATGATATCCGGCACCATTACCGATGCCAGTGGTCGCATACTGACCGGCCAGACCCCCGAGGCCTTCTGGAACTCATTACGCCACATCAAACCGATCAGTTTTGGTTTTAACTGTGCACTGGGTGCGAAAGAGCTGCGACCCCACGTCGAAGAAATGTCCGGTATTGCTGACTGCTATATCAATGTGCACCCCAATGCCGGCCTGCCCAATGCCTTTGGTGGTTTCGATGAAACCCCGGAAATGCTGGCAGAAGAAATTGGTGACTGGGCAAAGAATGGCTTCCTGAATATTGTCGGCGGTTGTTGCGGTACGGGCCCGGCGCATATCAAGGCTATCAGTGACATTGTTAAGCAGTATCCACCACGCAAGATTCCCGAAGTCGCCACCGAGTGTCGTTTAAGCGGTTTAGAGCCCTGCAACATTAATGATGCATCTTTATTCGTCAATGTTGGTGAGCGTACCAATGTTACCGGTTCTGCAAAATTCAAACGCCTGATTCTCGAAGAGCAATATGATGAAGCCCTGAGTGTTGCCCGCGAGCAGGTAGAGAACGGTGCACAGGTTATCGATGTCAATATGGACGAAGGCATGCTCGATGGCGAAAAGGCGATGACCACCTTCCTCAATCTTATCGCCAGTGAACCGGATATTGCCCGCGTACCGGTGATGATTGATTCCAGTAAGTGGCACATCATCGAGGCCGGCCTGAAGTGTATCCAGGGCAAGGGCGTGGTGAACTCGATTTCGATCAAGGAAGGCGAAGAGAACTTTATTCACCAGGCCAAACTCTGTCGCCGTTATGGTGCCGCTATTATTGTCATGGCCTTCGATGAAACCGGCCAGGCCGATACCCAGGCGCGTAAAATCGAAATCTGTACACGCGCCTATAAGATCCTCACCGAGCAGGTGAACTTCCCACCGGAAGATATTATTTTTGACCCGAATATCTTTGCGGTTGCCACCGGTATAGACGAACACAATAATTACGGTAACGACTTTATCGAAGCGACGCGTGTAATTAAAAAGACCCTGCCCTATGCCATGGTCAGTGGTGGCGTAAGTAATGTGTCTTTCTCCTTCCGCGGTAATAACCCGGTGCGTGAAGCCATCCATGCGGTGTTTTTATATCATGCCATAAAGGCCGGTATGGACATGGGTATAGTCAACGCGGGCCAGCTGGCTATCTACGATGACCTGCCGGAAGAACTACGTAATGCGGTAGAAGATGTGGTGTTAAATCGACGCGATGATTCTACCGAACGCCTGCTGGATATCGCCGAAAAGTATAAAGGTGATGGCAGCGCTAAAAAAGAAGAGACCATGGAGTGGCGCGAGTTGCCCGTGACGAAACGTATAGCACATGCCATGGTTAAAGGTATCGATACGTTTGTAATCGAGGATACCGAAGAGGCACGGTTGCAGTATGCGAGCCCGATCGAAGTTATCGAAGGCCCATTGATGGATGGCATGAACGTGGTCGGCGACCTGTTCGGCGATGGCAAGATGTTCCTGCCGCAGGTGGTTAAGTCAGCGCGCGTGATGAAAAAAGCAGTGGCGCATTTGCTGCCATTCATTGAAGCAGAAAAGACCGAGGGTAGCTCCAGTAACGGTAAAATCCTCATGGCCACGGTCAAGGGTGATGTGCATGATATCGGTAAAAATATTGTTGGTGTCGTGCTGCAATGTAATAACTTTGAAGTTATCGATATGGGCGTTATGGTGCCCGCCAATAAAATACTGGAAAAGGCAAAAGAAGAGAATGTCGATATTATTGGTTTGAGTGGGCTGATTACACCATCACTGGATGAGATGGTGCATATCGCCAAAGAAATGCAAAGACTCGAGTTTGATACACCTATAATGCTGGGTGGTGCCACCACATCAAAGGCGCATACGGCTGTTAAGATTGAACCCAATTACGCCGGTCCCTGTGTCTGGGTAAAAGATGCCTCCCGTGCCGTTGGTGTGGCGCAGAATTTAATTTCCAAAGAATATAAAGAAAATTTTGTAAGCGAACTGCGGAATGAATATGAGCAGGTGCGTGTTAACCATGCCGGTCGTCGTGCCCAGACTAAATGGGCGAGTATCGATGACGCGCGTAATAATGCGGTAAAAATTGACTAGGATAACTACACGCCACCTGTG
>JAOUMO010000235.1 GCA_029881425.1 Gammaproteobacteria bacterium | reverse complement strand
AGGACGCTGCCGATATTGATGCTCTCGGCCTCCAGGCGATGGATTGAGGTGCCGGCATTTTCGACCTCGGATGCCAGTGCCTGTATCGACTGTACTGTCTGGTTGACCACGCGACTGCCTTTTTCGGCCTCTTCTTTGGCCAGTGCGGCGGCCTCTGCGGCCTGTGCAGCCTTGCTGGAGACATCCTGTGAGGTCAGGGTCATGGACTGGATCGCCTGTTCTACATTCTGTGTTTCGTTGCGCTGCCTTAATACGCCCTCGTTGGTGCTGTTGGCGACGGTGCAGATATGGTCGATGCTGTTGATCATCTGCTGGCTGCTGGTTTTCAGTTCACTGACAACCGTGCGCAGGGTGTCTGCCATCTTGTTGAAGCTGATGATGATGTCGCCGATCACATCGTGGCTTTGCATGGTGCAGGTGAAGCTCAGGTCGTGGTGGCTAATGGAGGTGGCAATGGTGGCGATCTGTTTGAGTTTTTTGATTAACAGGATATTCAGCAGCAGGTAATTGATAGCCCCGATACTGGTGCCGGCCACCAGGCAGCCGATGACGAACCAGACGTACATGCCGTCTTTCCAGTTGACGAAGAACTCGGCATAAAAGGGGAAAATAATGCCCATCAAAATACCAAAGCCCAGGTAGGCGAATAACAGGTTGCGCAGGATACTGGTTTTCATTGTGATTTAGCCCAAAACGGGACAGCAGCAGGCGCTGATGTCCTTAAATTTAAAATCGGATGACTATTATATAGGCTGAAAATTGCAATCCCACAACAGCTTATGTGGGGCATGGATCAATTAGGCCGGGAATACTTTTTTGAAGGGTTTTACAGTGACCCTGGCATAGACGCCGGCGGCGACATAGGGGTCGGCATCGGCCCAGGTTTTGGCGGCATGCAGTGACTCGAATTCCGCTACCACCAGGCTGCCGCTAAAGCCGGCTTCGCCGGGGTCTTCAGAATCAATCGCGGGGTGCGGTCCGGCAAGTATCAGGCGCGCCTGGTCCTGCAGTTCGTGCAGGCGTTTTAAGTGATCGGGGCGTGCCTTGAGTCGATCCTCCAGGCTGTCCTCACGATCCTCTGCGATGATGGCGTATAGCATGTTTAGTCCTCCTGCTGGTCCTTCGGCATCTCATCCTGCATGTACCTTGCAAGATAGAGACCCTGGGCAATGACGAAAACAAACGTCAGCCCCATGAGACCAAATAGTTTGAAGTTGACCCAGAAATCCATGCGCGCCTTTTCATCCATATCCAGGCCGTAGTAAAAGGCGACGTAGAGATTGGCTGCACCGCTGAGGATAAAGAAGATCACCCAGGATATATTCAGTTTTACCCATACTGCGTCGGGTAACTGTATCTGCGCACCCATCATGCGTTTTACCAGCGATTCCTTGCCGACAAACTGGCTGGTTAAAAATACCAGGGCAAAGGCCCAGTTGAGCAGGGTGGGTTTCCACTGGATGAAGGCCGGGTCACCAAAGATGATGGTGATGCCGCCCAGTACACTGATCAGGGCCAGTGAAAACAGGTGCATTTTTTCAAAGCGACGGTGTTTCGTCCAGAAGCCGCCCACCTGGATAAAACTGGCAACAATGGCAACGCCGGTGGCGAGGATGGTGGCCACCATGACCTCGGGCTGGGCGGGGTCAAACAGCTGTCCTACGGGGGTGTTTTCGACTATGGTCCCGGCATTGTGATAGGTCACAAAGAACAGGATGATGGGAAATAAATCGTATAAGAGTTTCATGGGGTGGGAGTTTAATGAAGTTGGGGGGAAGTATCAAAGGGTAAAAAAGCCTACAGGCTGAACCCCGCTTCAAACACTAATCACTCCCGGATAAAAATCTTTTTAAGGCGCTGCATACAAATAACACAAACCGCTATCTAACCTTTGTACATTAAACCCCAATCTCCCTATAATACGCCCCCTTATGAGCCAGTTCTTTGAAATTCACCCGACCCACCCGCAGCAGCGCCTGATCTACCAGGCGGTGGAAATTATTCGTGACGGCGGCCTGGTGGTCTACCCCACGGATTCCAGCTATGCCATCGGTTGCCATATTGGCGACAAGACGGCGATGGAGAATATCCGGCGGATTCGTCGCGTGGATGATAAACACTTCTTTACCCTGGTCTGCAGTGATCTATCCGAGATTGCCACCTATGCCAAGGTGGATAACAGCGATTACCGTATGCTCAAGTCGCTGACGCCCGGCCCGTACACCTTCCTGTTAAAGGCCACTAACGAGGTGCCGCGCCGCCTGATGCATCCCAAGCGTCGCATGATCGGCATCCGCGTGGTGGATAACCCGATTGTGCGTGCCCTGCTCGAAGAACTCGGGCAGCCGATTATGAGTTCCACGCTGATTATGCCGGGCAAGGATATGCCCGAGACCGATGCCCATGAGATACGTGAGCTGCTGGAACATGATGTGGAGCTGGTGATTGATGGCGGCCACTGTGGTATTGAGCCGACCACCGTGATTAACATGGTGGAGCGCCCACCCGTGCTGGTACGTGAGGGTAAGGGCCGGGATCATGAGCTGTAGCCATGACTGACCTGAATAGCCTGCTGTATTTTTTTACCAT
>JAOUMO010000234.1 GCA_029881425.1 Gammaproteobacteria bacterium | reverse complement strand
TCGTTGTAATCGGCGTAATGATCATTCAGTGCGTTCTGCACCACCAAGGCGATCTCACCCCCGTCGCCACTACTTTTATTGCGCAATGCGCCAAAACGTTTTGCCATTCTCAAATCAAGGCGGCGAGTCAACGGTTGCAATTGCCCACCATCCAGCACCTGAACCTTATCCTGATGATAAAAACCAGCCCCTAGCTGCACCCCACCAGAAAGTTCCTGTGAGAACAGTATGCTGGCACTATTCAGTGGAACTGTCTTTTCGTAAAAATAGGCATATTGTGCAAGAACACTTGCAGGGTAAAACGTAAGGCGGCCCGTTGCAGATGCGCCTACAAACTGATGTGCGTAATTCACAATCACATTACTGCGTGCGCCCAGTTTGTAATTGAGCGTGCTTTCAAAACCGGTATGCCTGGCAGAAAACAGGCTCTTGAAGTTATTTGTACGATTATCAACGGCCCCAATATAAGGAACAGGATCTACCCAGATAATATCCTTGATATGATCGTGATAAACCCGCGCATCGAAAGTTGAACCCGCATCATCCAATTGTCCGATGTAGCCGACTTCACGCGAAAATGTGCGCTCCGGACTCAATCCGCCAGTCGCTGTAAAGCGTCTCAGCCATTTATCTCCCCTCCAGAAATGACTACTCCCCGATTCCTCAATCATTTCCGGATTGCGGTAGGCAACCGATGTACTGGCACGCAGTGTGTGCCGTGGCGTTAAATGATAATTGTAGGCAACACGAGGTGAAACGCGTGTTTGCCCTAGCCCGTTTTTCTCCACCATCGCTCCAATATTCAGCAGCGAATTCTTGGTGGCACGCCATTCGTCATGCGCGAACAGGTGATATTCCTTCCAGGTGATGGGTGTCAGGAAATTACCGGGTGAATCGACTGTGTCATCACGCATACTCACTCCCCATACAAAACGATTGGCAGGTGACGTAATCAGCGTATGCTGCAACTCCAGTTCATGACGATTGATATCAGCCTCATCCATCATCCAGAAATCTGTACCACTGAAGGGCCTGTCATCAGCCATATTGCGACCAATATGATAGTAGCTGAGTTGAATATCGCTGTTTTCATGGACAGTATGCAGCCATGTTAATTGCTGGAAATCGTTACGGGACTTTGAATTGCGTAACGTATCTGGATGACCGAGAGCCAGGCCGGTATTTCCATTAACGCGTGTACTGTCACTGTACCCCAGTTGAAAATCAATACTGTCATTACTGGTCGGCCGGTAGTTTGCTCTGAGGTTAATCAGTTGCAGGCGACTGCTATCGTTAATGGGTTTTTGCTGCCCGGAGTTATCGTTATTACCTTCAAAGCCGCTGTCAGAATGAGATGCGAGTGTTACCCGGTAATCCCAATTATTACCTCCACTACCCCAGCGCGCCGAATGATCCGAAACTGCCATCTCACCTTGCCTGACCGATAATTGCGTCTGTTGACCAGCAGCATGACGCGTAAAAATATTGATTACACCCTGCACCGAATTTGAACCGTGTGATGCAGCGGAAGGGCCTCGTATCACTTCAATCCGATCTATATCACCAATATCCAGCGGCAGTTCTGCCCAGTCTACTTGGCCGTAGAACGGCAAATATACCGTGCGGCCATCAATCAGCACTTGCATTCTTCGTGCCAAAGCATCGGTAGTACCGCGATAAGCTACGATAGGTGTATGCCCATTTTCATAGCCCACATACATACCCGGCACCAGCTTAAACAGATCGGCAATGTTGCGAAAACCTGAAGCCTCGATCATGTCACGATTGATCACCGTCATTGCGTTAGGCGTCTCTGAAATCGGTTGAGACAGCCGCGAGGCACTGATGACAATGGGTAATTCCTGAAAATAATCCTGCTCGCTGGGATAATCTGCTGCCCAGGTATTACTGCAAGCAGCACCTAGTGATAAAACTGCCACAAAAAAACGATACTGAAACTCCTCCATGATCCAACTCCATTTATTTTTAGTTATATGCAGCCAGTTATGACTTGCATTGCATGCGATTATACGGCACATAAAAAACAGAAATGACTGGAAAATTAAACAATTGCCATCGAAAAAATTATTTTGTTCAGCAGTCGAAGCATGCACACCATAGCACCGCTGTATTTCTGGCACACTAATGGTCTTTACCATCAATTCGAGGCTGAAGGAGGTAGGGAATATACCGCCAGCCCAGTAGCGCAAAACAGGCAAACCAGCATAATGCTGCAAGATAAATCCAGTGTGTGTAGCCAGCCGGATAAAGCTGCGGTGCAATAATGCGGAGCACGAACCCCAGCATCATGATCCATAAAGCCAGTTTGTCGACTGAGTCAAAAGCCGCTTTCCTACCCGTGTGCCCCTTCGATATCCTGACCAGCATGGCCGGAATGACTAGCCCCATCGCGCCGAAGGTAAAGACATGCACAGACACGGATGTCGACCAATCCGGGAAGATGATTTGCCCAAGAAACATCATCAATAATTGCGCGACGATGGCAAGATAGCCCAAATGCATGATGCCGATATCGAGCCGCTGGAAGGCGAGTTGAGGTTTCCAGAAGATAAAGCGCCCGGCCAGCAGCAGTGCGAGCAGCAAGGCA